>JAHDDD010000040.1 GCA_020629535.1 Saprospiraceae bacterium | reverse complement strand
TGGAGAACTCTAAATTCAATGCCTCGAACACAGGATTTGGAGAAATTTTCAATTTGACC
Source organism: Saprospiraceae bacterium (assembly GCA_020629535.1). Lineage (GTDB taxonomy): Bacteria > Bacteroidota > Bacteroidia > Chitinophagales > Saprospiraceae > JAHDBF01. The sequence goes on along the minus strand of JAHDDD010000040.1, from coordinate 17,596 downwards.
TCTGAGTACAAATCTTCATTCGAGCTTAAAACTAGGTTCAATTCATTTAGTTTTTGTCTTTCAACATTGAGGGTTGTCTTGTCTCCATTGGGCAGATTGACAGCCTTATGAACAGCACAAACAATGTGAGAATCAATGGGCTTGTGATCTTCTGGAAATACATAACTGTATTCTTTTGTGTATGTTATTCCTAGTTCAGGCGTGTCGGGAATCAAGTTAGCTGTACCCCATGCATCATCCATTATTGCGCGGACTACATTTCTATGTGGATACGCCCAAATGATATCTCCTTGACCTTCTAACGGATGGCCAGGTGAGTTGTTGAAGTAGCTGTGTTGCTTGTGGCCCCAAACAGAATCTTGTACGATGAATGTGCTCAAATGTAGAGTCCCTTCAGGCGGGATTTCATTGAAAACCAATTCAACAATGAAGTTGAGGCTCCTTTGGTCGAGGTCAAATTCTATATTCTCAATATTGATGTTTACGTATTCTGGTTTTGCAAGTTGTGTCTCGGCAACGCCAAGAACTCCAGATGTATTGAGGAAGAAGGATGAACCACTCCCAAGGCGGTCAACAGCCATCAATGGATTGGCGAATACATTGAGATCATCCCAAAGTTGTTCACTTTGTGGATTCATCAAAGGGTTTGCTTCGAAAGTGACTGGCTTATAATGGCTAATCCAAATTAAGTCAGGATTTTCCGTAACAAAGTTATGAAGTTCAACGGTAGCACCTGGACATGCACCACAAAGGAAATTTGTAAACTTTTCAATGAACACTTTTTTCTGTGCGAAGGAACAAGAAAAAACCATTGACATTATTATAGTGATGACAGATGATCTCATAACCAAATTTTAATCAAAAATAAGCTAATTATGAGGTCTCTGAAGTTAAGGGGGAGGACATTTCTAGACTTTTTTGTCTTGAGACCGAGAGAACTTTTCTTGTTGCTTGATTTTAAGAAGCAAAGCCCAAATATTGAAGATCAACCATATCTACAAATATTTACATGGTAAAGTATGAGAGGTGCATTTTAAGATAATGTTGAATTCAATGATAGAAGCAAAAGAGTAGCTGCTAACGTTGATATCAAAGTCTTCTTAAAATAGCCTGGAGGCTTCCGATAATGTTGATAGAGGATTCTAGTGTAAACTTAGCTCGATAAGGTCCTTATTTGAGTGATTGTGATCGCTGGTGCAGAAAAATACACCCATAACGCTAAATAAGACGAGAAAGATCAATATCCACCATTCTTTCAAAGAAAAATTCTTCTTCAGAGCAATGGGGATACCATCATGCACTGTATTGCTTGACATAAAATCGGATTTTGGATATAAATGACAATCGTCGACACTTGGAGTGAATTAGACTGTCTTTACCTTACAAAAATATAAAAATTCTGACTTCCAAGAATAAATCACTGTAATTTAATTAGATATACATTATATAAATATTTAATATATATAAGAAAATTATATACGTTGCCGCTTTTATAGGCTTATATTTTTAATTTTGTCATTGATGAATAAGTTGAAGGAACAGACATTGATAGGGTGGGTAATTGGGATCTTACTGGTTATGGTTACCCTGGTCGTAATGTTTCCTCCGGAGATGAGTTTTTTGAAAAGAGGTGCAGAATATGCCGTTCATATTATGATTGGAATGTTGTTGGTGGGGATGCTACTCATGGTATTCAATCAGAAAAAACTCATGTATCTGGCATTATTCTGTTGTTCGATATTGGCGCTTTTTCTTAAAAATTCGTCTAATTCCGCCCTGATTTTTCCAGCAAGAAATGCTCAACCGAACCTGAGCATACTCCATATTAATTTATCCAATATCGGTGGAGAATACGAGAGTTTCCTCAAAAGACTGGATCGACTCGATGCTGATATTATTTCTTTCCAAGAAGTTACGCCTGACTGGGACTTGATGTTAAAGGCCAATCTTTCTAATAAGTACAAGGCCGAGTATTCACAAGTAAGAATTGATCCTTATGGCATGGCGGTATATTCGAAGAAGCCAATGATAAGAAAAGATACATTCAATTTTAAGGATGTTCCCAATCTGCGTTTGGAGTTTGTCATTGAGGGAAAGAAATTGAGTTTGCTCAGTAGCTACATTTTGCCGCCTGTGAATAATAAGTCACGCTTGAATGTTCAGGAGCACTTTAATTTGCTTTCGGATAAAATTAAAAACATCAAGGCACCATTGATTGCGCTAGGAGATTATAATCTGGTGCCGTGGTCTAATGAAGTGCGAAATCTGAGAGACGAAACCAAGTTAAAAGTCTCCAGAAGAACCATCGCTGTTTCAAGATTTCAGATACCATATGATCATATTTTATTTTCTAGTGAACTGGAATGTATTGACTTTGAAGAAATAGAAGACGATCAGACAAATCACATAGGTATTTTTGGAAGGTATCAATTTAGAGATCAAGTCCCACAGATCGCAGAATCGAATGAATGATGCTTAACTTCGAACTCAAGTCTTTTCAAAATCTGAACACCAAAGAGCTCTATGAAATATTACGTTTGAGGATAGAAGTTTTTGTGGTAGAGCAAGATTGCCCATATCAGGATGCGGATAATAGAGATCAAGATTCATTTCATCTTATGGGAAGAGATGCAAATGGAGCATTGCTAGCGTATACACGTATTGTTCCACCTGGTTTGAGTTATCCGGATTATTCCTCCATTGGCAGGGTAATTACTTCGGAAAAAGTGAGAGGCAAAAAGCAAGGATATATGCTCATGGAAGCATCAATTGTAGAGTGCAAAAAATTGTATCCTGATCACAAGATTAAAATCAGTGCCCAAGAACATCTTGAAAAATTCTACGGCTCCTTTGGCTTCAATAAAGTGGGGGAGGGATACCTCGAAGATGGGATTCCTCACATCGGTATGTTGTTGGAATAAAAAAAAAGAGGCTGCCTCTTGTGAGGCAGCCTCTTTTTTTTTCTTTTAAACTTTTGATTTCAAATGCTTGGCAAAGAATCCAATCATACATTCGTAAAGTTCTATGCGATTGTCTTCATGACCAAAACCATGGCCTTCATTGTACTTCACCATATAAGGTACATCGACACCTCTTTCTCTTAGGTTTTCGACCACTTGATCTGATTCATCAATATTGACTCTTGGATCATTTGCCCCTTGTACAACGAACAATGGCTTTGTGATCTTGTCACAGTTTAATGCTGGGCTGACTTGTTTCATGATCTCAATATCTTTTGGATCATTTTCATCATACCATTGCTCATAGACCTGCGCAAGATAAGGCTTCCAATATGGAGGGAAGGACTTAAAGAATGTAAAAAGATTTGACACTCCCACGTAGTCAACACCGCATTGATAAAGATCAGGGGTTTTTACGAGACTGCCCAAAGTGGCAAGGCCACCGTAACTTCCACCATAGATGCCCACATTGTCTTCATCTATGAATCCAAGTGTCTTCGCATACGCAACACCGTCTTCTAAATCATCCAACATTTTTCTGCCGATTTGTTTTGAACCAGCCAGCCAAAAGTCTTTACCATAGCCTCCACTTCCTCTGTAATTTACTTGCAAAGTTGCATAGCCTCTGCTTGCAAACAATTGCGTTTCAGGATTGAATCCCCAAGTATCTCTTGGACCGTAAGGGCCACCATGTGGATTGACGATCATAGGTACTTTTTGTCCTGCTGCAGCTTCTTTGGGTATGGTTATGTATCCGTAAAGGTCCAGACCATCTCTCGACTTAAACTTGATTGGACGCATTTCGCACATATCGGCTTCATTGAGTTGAGGCATAAGATCAACCAATTTTTTGAATACGTCTTTCTTTACATCATACATATAATATGTACCATACAATTTATCAGAATAAACATAAATTAAATGCTTGTCCTCTTCGTCAGTTGTACTCGTGATGTCAAAATCCTTGTCTCCGAACTCTTTGGCGAATTTGGTGTGAAGGTTTTTGTATGTATCACTTACCGGCTTTACATTGCTTTTTTCACCTGTGTAATAGAAGTAATCTACTTCGTAACCTCTCTTTCTTGAACGTGCCATTCCACCAACATCAAAGGTTTCATTTGAGTAGATTTTTTCAAGAGTTTCTCCTTTTTCGAAATCATATCTGATGATTTCTTCCGTATCGTTTTCAAGATTGGTACGAACGTATGCGTCGTGTTGATTTTTGGTTTCGTAGTCAAATCCCATGATTGAGAAATTGTCTCTCCAATTGGTGGTTATAACGGGATGAAATTCGCCATCGTCTTTTTTGTAAAACAAGACATAGTCGGTTCCATCTTGCTGTTTTGCATAAGCTCTCAGATTACCGTCTTTGTCAAAAGTATATCCTGAAATTGGATTTGCAGGGTCTGTGTTTTCCATTAATTTTTCCAATTCCCCTGTTACCACATTTAATTTGAATGGTTCAAATATTTGTGGATTTGATTTGTTCATGGTGATGATGATGTGATCGGGTTGGTCTTTCAGCAAATCTTGAAACATGGCACGTACTCCGTCAAAAGGCGTAAGGTCATTTCTGTTTTGTCCGTCAAGATCAACGGCATAGATATGGTAATTTTCATCTCCACCACTATCCATCAGATAGAGCAATCTGTTGTCATTTGCCCAACCGTATCCTCTTATCAATTCTTCCCCTTCTTCGATGACTTTGGCTACTTTACCATTCTCTGTGTTTTTAACATAAACATGAGACTTTCCATTATCATCTCTTTCTCTATAAGAGAGATAGTTTCCATTGGGTGAAAATCTGAAAGTAGATTTTGTTGGCTTTTGAAAATAGTCTTTAACTGAGTATTTGTAATCTCCTTTTTCAAAAGTTTTTAAAACGGAGAGTTCCTCAGAGCTGTTTGGTAACTCTGGATTTCCCGGCATTTCGGCTTTGTCTTGTGCGTTCATATTGCAAAAAAAGCAAATCGCAACGAATACGGAAAATAGATTTTTCATAAGCATATCTTTTTATTTTCGAAAGCAGCAATTTAATACCGTTTTCCTGATGGTATAATATTTATATACAAATGGTTGTAGTGTACCGACGAATTTTTGGTTTTGTGCTTTTTAAAAGGCTAATGCCTTTTCAAAACATCATACTTTTCCTTGCAAAAAATACTAATACCTTTTAAATTATTCATAAAATTTATAATTGCATTTCCTTTTTGCTAGATGAAAAACGAGACCTAGAAAAATATAGGATTTATTTTTTGCTTTTTCCACAAGGACACAGTATTATGGATTGGACTCCGTGTGCTTGACAAATGGATTAATGTCATCGTATTCTGCGGGAATGATCCATTGACCAGTTTTATCGATAACACCTTTTTTCTTTTTTTGGGTTACTACGCAAAGGCCATATTTGAAATCTCCACCTGCAGAAAAATTAGCTTGGATGATCATCTTCCCTTTGGTATCAATGTAGCCCATTTTTTTTCCGGTCAGGACACCGGCCAGACCTTCTTTAAAATGTCTTGACTCATCATATTTGAAATCAATGACGGTATTGCCTTTTTTATCAATATATCCCCATTTGCCGTTTTTCTTTACATTGCACAATCCTTCTGAAAAATCTCCTACATTTTCATATTGAAGAGGAATGGCTGTGTTTCCTTCTTTGTCAATGAATCCCCATTGATCATTTTCTTGAACAACAGCTAGTCCTTCGACAAAATGAAAAGCATCTTCCCATTTGGGTTGGATCGCCCAGTTGCCTTCTTTGTCGAGATAACCTACTTTTCCATCTTTTCTTGTTCTTGCCAAGCCTTCATGGAATTCATCAATAAGAAATGAGTTGTCCACCTTGAAACTCCATTTTCCTTCTTTGTCAATGTATCCAAGATCTTTTCCTTTTTTTGCTGCTGCAACTCCCTCACTGTATGGTAGTATTTGTTCGAAGCCATCAGCGAGAATTTCGCCTTTTTTATTTATGACTGAATAGCCGCGTTCAGTGATAACCACTGCACGTTCTTCATTGAAGGTTGCTGGCTTGGGAAAGCTCAATTTGAATGGATTCATTCCATTAGAATTGATAAAGTTGAATTGCCCGCCAAGCAATTCTCCTTCAAGCACTCTGCCAGTTTTGGATATGCATGCATAACTTTCAGAGTAATTCTGCGCATAGGTATATCCTTTCAATCTTTTCAATCGCTTTCCATCAGGGTGAATAAAGCTCCATGAATTTTCTTTTCTGACAGAGGCCAATAATGTGTTGTCTATTCCGCTGAGGTCAATTTCAGTTTGGGATGTTTTGTCACCTTTACCTTTCTTGGCTCTGGTTGGCGTTTCAGGCGATGGGTTTGAACAAGAAATTGAAAATAAAAAGAAAAAGAAAAAAAGAAATCGATTCGTCATATTTATTTAGTAACGTGATGAATATCTGTGGATGCGCACAAATATCTCAATTTATTTTCATACTGAAATCTGAAAATTGGAATATTTTGTACAACCCTTAAGACTAATTTAACTTCTGATGAATTTAATTAAACTTTCCATAAAAAGTCATGCAACTAATGTGGTGTATTTTGAGTGAGCATTAAATTATTGATTATGAAATACTATCTAAAGTCCCTTCTGTTCTTTTCGATTTTTCTGTTTCATTTTTCTTCTGCATTTACACAAGAGATTTTTAAGCGCTATTTGGATACTATCGAAGTAGATTTTTTTCCAAGTGGTATGGAATTTATTAAGAATGATCTTTGGTTGGCAAATGAGGAAGATTTAATCAAGTATAGATTTCCAGAAATGGAAGAACTGGCGAGGTATAAGTTACCTACCGGAGGTGCTTTTATTTCTGACATCACTTCTGATAATTTGCACACTATTTGGATTGGAGAAGGTGGTGGATCGCCGAACGGTCGACTACATAAGTTTGATATGCTCATAGAGAATTTTGTGTTCAGTGATTGGTTGAGTGTTTGGGATTACCAAATACAAGGACTTGACTTTTATGAAAATAAATTGTGGATCACCAACTGGTTTTCAGCGGGTGAAAGTAATCTATATGTTTCAAACAAGGATGGAGTCATTGAAGATTTTCATCAACTTGGACTTGGGCTTTTCTTACCAATTGCAAGAATTGAGGAGGTTTTAATTTTAGGGAACAAGCATGGACTTACTGCTTATCATCTGGGGATGCAAGAAGTCATTGACTTTAAAGTCTTTTCACCTGAACGTTGGATTAATGGAGCCTGTGATATAAAAGATGGAAAGTTTTGGTTTACTGTTCAAGGAGATCCTCACTTGTATTCATTAGGATTATCATTGGATGCAACAGTGTCTGTAAATGATGATAACTTCATACAAGAGGAAATTATCTTGTTTCCAAATCCAAGCACTGATTATATCCAGATACAAAGTTCTATTTATCTTGATGAATTTGAGGCGATCATTACAGACATGAATGGGCGCATACAATCTACGGTGAGAGAAGGCTTGAGCTCCATCCATATTGAGCAATTGCCGGCGCAGGATTATATTTTGGTGATTAAGTCGCCGGAAGGTAAAATCAAATCAATAAAATTTACGAAAATTTAATCAAGTCCAATTACTTATCATCTTTTTAAGTATAGACACTTGTCCTAAATGATAATAAGCGTGCTCGATCATGGCTTCAATATTTCGTCTGTAGTCACCATATTTAGGATCAACAAAATCTGCGGCCAATTTTTTGTCATCCATATTTTCAACGTGGGTGGTAAACTTTTTGGCATTCTCTAAAAAAGAATTTATTAGAAGATCCCAATCTTTTTGATTTTTCATACTAGGCGTGTCAAAACTATATTTATCTCTAATTTCCAATTGTCCACCTTCGAAAACATTTAATACTCCACCGAGATAATAGTTGATATGAAATGTAAGATCTGCAATTGTATTCAGGTCATTGATTTTTGTACTTGCTTCTTTCCAATTGGTGTTTTCAATGTGTTCCTTGAAGTTTACATTTGCGATCCACTTTCCATCAAGAAGAACTTCACGAACTCTGACTGCCAATTGTTTTCCGCTTTCCATTGAGTGATGATATTTAGCTTAATGGAAGATCAGCTTTCGTTGTCGAAATACACTTTATAAAACTTTCTGCCATCTGTGTCAACTCCTTTCTCAATCATTGATCGGTCACCGTGTATATAGATGTGGAAATTTTTATCAAGTTTCAATACACTTCGGAAAAACTTTGCTTGTCTCTTGACGGCTTGATTTGAAATGTCAAAGGAATTTTCCAAGCTGACATTGTTGTTGTTTGATTTATATTCTGGTACGAAATTTCTAAATGATTCGATGACTTCGTGATCTCTTAAAATTTCATTTTCAAAATCATCCATGTCGAAGGTGTTCTTTTCTTTGAAGAAGTTCATGGTTTGATTGAGCCTGTCGATCTTGTCAGTCTTTTCTAATTTTTCATTCACCTCTTCATCATTCTTGAAAAACTTTCTTGTCATATCCAAGAAACCGTTGGTCGCTTGGAAATCATTTCCTGAAGGGCTCACTTGTAGAAAATCTTTCATCCAATATTGAGCGTCACCAGAAACTTTGTCAAGAACCAAAACGATAAAACCATTTTCCTGATGGCTATTTAAAATCAAACAGCCTTTGTCAAGACTCTTCAAACCATATCCATATTTGTGATTTATTTGGTAAGATTGTGGTTTATGCTTGCGCATAGACAAGTAAGGCTCTTTGGATTCTGACTTGAAAATCCCAATGCCTTGAACAATTTCATCATCCACTAAGATTTCATTAAAAACAGCCACATTTAATTCTCCACTTTTGATCTTTGGATGCATGGAACTGTCGTATAGAAATGTAGCGATTTCATTTGAACTTTCTTTGAAGTCTGAATCCGAAAAAATATCTAGAGCATAAGAGTAAACCCGATTTGGTCCGTCGATATTAAAATGATAAATTTCGAATGTCTCGAATTGTGAAAGAAAATATTTCAAAATATATTCCAATGATTCATCATTGACATCGGTGAGATTCTCGGAAAGGCTTAATTTTTCTTCCCGCTTTTTATTTCCGACAAGGTGCGTGATGACCTTTTCGATTTTTGCATTTTGGGTACTGATTCTTATCATTCTGGATGGGTTCTCTGCTAGTACTTTGTCAATTAAATTTTCATAAAAGTCTTTATAAATATATTCCCTTTTTCCTTGATGAAAAACGAAACCAAAAAATCATCCCGATTTAAAACGGCCCTCCTTGGCAGGCACCCACACCCAATTTATTCCCGATGTATCGGGACCAAATCGGGAATGCTGTGCTTTTTTTGGTATGGCTACAAATTCAGACCTTTCTTTTAATGATAATTATTACTTGACAAAGTATTGGTAATTAAATTAAAGCTATGAAAGATCATAATTACAAAAAAAATATCTAATTGCTCTTAGAATGGTGGTTAATTATTAACGATAGGAAAGCAGTGGATGATCAATTTTGTTTTTAAAAATTATCTATAAGCTCTTGCACATTGGCATCAGGTTGACCATAACTCACGATGTTCACATCAAGCCCTGAGTTTTTAAATTTTTCCAGATTTGTTTTCAATGCATCCATTATCCAAAACATTTCATTTCCAAAAGCGCCTCCACCAACCAATGTGAGGAATAATTTATTGGAACCAAATCTTTTTGCATTGAGGATCCCAGCTCGGAAAGTTGCTTCATAGCTTGCTTCCAAAATCAAAGAAGCAAATGATTGCCAATAGAAAGACTCTATTCGGGTGTATGAGACGGGCAATGCAGAGCAGTAGATTTGAGATACGATTTGTTCTGGGTTTGCAATGGTCACCTCTGTATTCCACTGAATGCCAAGCTCCAATTTTGATTTAAGTGTTTCTTTTTCTTCTATGGACATACTACCAAGAATTTCATTGATTTTGAGCAAACCTTGTTGAGTGACAAGGGCATATCCATTCTTCATTCTCCAGAGTTGGAGTTCTTCATTGTTTAATTCTTGGCCGATTCCATTTAGGCAATCAACTTGGGTTTTTGCACTTTGACCGATTTGATTATTAATTTGTACAAAGTAATTTCTAAAGATGGTGCCAGCGCCACATGCGATGGCACATGCAGGTCCTTGGGTATGATCAAAGCTGTATCTGTCGATACCCATTTCGGGTGTGATCTCAGGATTGATCATTTCTAGAAGATTAAATTGAGATGCTGCTTGAAATAAAGCATGTTTGTTGGTAGGGTCATTATGTAAATTTTTGACATCTCCCACGACTTGACGCAATTTTAATTTACCTGAATAGGGAATCGGATCTGTCAGCGATCTCAAATGTTCTAAACTTGCAATTTGTAATTCCCCACACTGATAGGATTTGCCATTCACCTTTGATCGTATGTGGTGACCCTCCAATTCCAACAAAGACCTTACTTGATCAGGAGACTCTTCTTTAAATCCGGTCAATTTTTCAAACCACATTTTATTTAGATTTTAAAAATTCAATGATGTCAGAAGGATGGTAGATGTTGTTTCCTCGCTTAGATTTTTTGAAATTCCAATGCTTGATTGCGTCTTTCAGTTTTTTGCTGGGATTGTCAGCTAGAAAATCTCGGATATATGTATTGTATTCAAACTGCGGGGCGATGTTTTTAGGTTTTGTGTTTGTATTCTGTTCTTGTCTGATTCTGTGCCATTCTGTGATAGCAGCATCAAGAGTTTTTCCTGTATTTTCTTTCATCCAATTCATGAATTTCACATTGAATTTAAATTGCGGTCCTATTTCTTTGATAAAAAAACTTCTGACATTTTCAGTGTTCTTATAGCTATCAGTAATTTTTGTTTTCAAACTTAGCTTTTCATTGCTCCAGTCAAAGTTGGATTTCTTATTTATTTTCTTTTGGAAAGAAGTATCTTTTTTCCCCGTCTTGAGATATTTCTGAATCCTTTCGGTCAATGCTGTTTTATTTCCAGAAGTATCTAGATTTTCATTTCTGCAAAAATCAACCAACTCATTTTTAAGCCAGTAGAACTCCAGGAAGTCCTGCTGCGAAATCTTATTGGTTAAATTAGGACGGTCAGTCATATGCGTTGACAAAGTAGTTTAAAGTATGTTAAATCTATCTGGATTGGATTTTATATGTGCAAGCTTTGACTCAAACAAAAGTCTCATTTTGTTGGCTTTATCGATGGCTTCATCTGCCTTCTGGCCCTTGAAATGATCATACACTGAAGAATGTAAAATTTCTTCCCAACGATCAAAATGTTCCTTGCCAATATTTAAAGCTCGATGATGTGAAAATGGATTACCAACATATGTTTTGTCACTAAACAACACACTCATCCAAAAATTGACCATTTTCTCCATATGTGAAGGCCACTCGCTATCATTAATTTTATTGAGAAAGATATGACCGATGATATCATCTTGCTTTACCAATTCATAAAATTTCTCAACCATTATAACAATATCCTCTCTTCCTGTGATGTCTTGCATACGTTAGATTTTGATTACACGGACCGATGGCAATATCTCAGCATCTTGATCTTTAATCTTAAGTATATACAAATTGCCAGTGAGAGAAGTTTCTGCACACTCGTGTCCAAGGCCGAATCCATTGATTGTAATTGGACCGGAATATTTCCGAGATGGGTGCATATTAAATCCTGCACTTCACTTAAGGTCTTCATCCAAACCGTATTCACATCCAGCTATGGTGATTTGGATTTAGTTCGGAACCAATCCTCTCATCATATTTCCAAACTCAATGGCCCATTCTGCTCCATAGGCTTTGCTGGCAATGAAGACAGTAAATAGAACATAAATGAGCAATAATAAATAGGCCTTAACTTTGCCCATGCCTTGTCCAATCACATAGATGAGAAAGGCTACAATGGTAGAGACCAGAAGAATTACTCTCAGTTCAGTTACATTTTCTACGGTTTCTGGACTCATTGAAATTGGACCAAAAATTATTGTATAAATGAATAGCGGAAATCCAAGTGCGAAACAGACGTCAAAGATGTTACTTCCCAAGGCATTTGCAACAGCATCATCGTATTGTCCGTCCATGGCATCACGGTATGATAGTATGGTATCAGGAACACTCGTGGCTGCCGAAGCAAGTACAACTGCTACAAAGTATGTATGTATGCCAAGATCTTGTCCTAAGCCTTCACAGGCATGAACCAATAGTGCACATGATCCGCCGATGACAAGCATGGAGAAAATAAGAAGCGCCCACGCATTTCCATTGTTGATTGGACCTCTGATAAATACAGGTTCGAGATCAAGTGTGAGAAGAGATTTTATGACAGATTTTGGTTCTTCACCGTCATCATCATCGTCGTCGTCTTCCTCTTCCTCGTCTTCTGATGCTTCGCTCATGGTCGTTAGCATTACAACGACATAAATGCCATATACCGCCATAAGAATTGCGCCATGCCACCATTCAAGTGAAGTGCCTTTGATGACAAAGATCAAGATCAGTTCAGCGAGAATCAATGAAAGTCCATCTCTCCAAATTACTTTTTTAGATACACTCACCCTCTTGGCTAGACCATAGCCAATAACAGCCAATATTACCACGGCGGGTATGATCATACCGTTAAATATGGCTGACCCAGCGGTGGTGCCAATCCCGCCTGCAAAGCCATCTCTGTCATGCATTACAAAGAGGAACCAAAATGTTGTAAACAATTCAGGCATAGAACTTCCAATCGCATTGATGGTCGCTCCACGAACTCCGTCTTTTAAGTTCCGACCAATATATTCGGAAGCAACTTCAAAACCATCGCTTGCTCGCCAAATTATTATGCAGCAAAAGATGATGGCCATTAGGTGTAAAATTAAATGCATGATTCTTTTTTATGGTTAATAATGAGTGATCTATTTTTCAATAAATATCTTTCCTGGACCAACAAATATTTCATGATTGGCAAGACCGGTATTTTGTTTTTTCGTTCTCAATCGATTAGAGTAAGCGACAATGTTTTGATGTTCTACTGCCAATTCATCACCATGGCTAAGATCTATTTCTTCAAACATTTTATTGCCATCACGGATGATAAAGACCATACCATTGCCGGATAATAAAATATTTTTCACCTTCACCAAGCGTTGAATCAAACTCGTGATTTCAATTTCTTGGAAGTTGACGCCATGTGTGGCTGCGAAGAAATATTGCGAATTTAAGACCAATGAAGTTTTCATTTTGTTTAAATCAAAATGATGAACTTTTGACAATGATCCTTTTCCAGAATAATCAAAGATGACACTGAGTTCTTTGTCCTTGACTATGTTTTGATATAAGCTAATAACGGAGTTTCTTTTGCTAATGTATTTTGGGATGATAGACATTTTCCAAAACTCAGAAACCAACATTTCTTCATTCAAATAAACTACATCTGAAGCAAAGCCGTAAACGGATTCTTTATACTTCAGTTGAAATTCAACATTGCCCGGTGAGTCAAGGAATACATTCATCTGGTTAGTTTACCAGCTGCACTGAGGCCAGCCTTGAAGTTTCTTCTTGTCCAAATAAAATCTGAGTGCCTTCTTTCAATTCGATGGCTTCACCTGGTGGTACGAGCTTATCTTCGTTTACATGTTTCAATGCTGTCAAGGTTTGATTGATGAGCATCCACTTATTTTGGTGGAATACAAAATATCCTACAGGCTTCGTATCGGCCTTATTAAGCTTTTCATTTGGGAAAACAGTTCTATCGGTGTGCCATTTATATAAATATTGGTTATTGTAAACCATGATTCTGTGGTTGTCTGGTCGGAATTGACTTTCTCTTCTCGACGAATATAAATTTAATATAGGTAACTGAGTAGTGTATGCGGTCCTGCAAAATGGACATGCAGGATTCGTTGAGTTATCAAACACAAACCATTTTTGTTTGCAGTTGGGGTTTTGACAGGGTTGCATCAAATCCAATGTTTTCACCAATGCTATTTCCCATTCATTGGCCAATGGTCGGTTGTGTGGCGTATGTAGCGCCGTTATAAATGCTTTATCAAACAATTCCTTCAAGTATGGACCGGCAACGGTGTAAGGTATTTGTTCAACATTTGCCCAAGGAAGATGGCTCGCTTTTATTTCATTAAGATTGGGTCGGTTGCTTGTATCCGTTGGATGTTCAACGAATAGAGCTTGTGAGCCCATTGACAATTCCTCATCTTTTTGAGGGTCGAGATCATGCACTTTTTTACCTCTCAATGGATGTCGATAAAAGAGATACATGTAAATTAAAATCGCCAAGGCGTGTTTGTCTGTATTAATATTTGGCAATGCTTTTTGTGGATCGCCGACCTTCAGTGATTTACTAGACATAACTTCCGGAGCAATAAAGTCAGGAGTTCCAACGACATCAGGTGGAAATTTACCTGGTACCACCAAACTATCAATATCTATGATACACGCAGCACCTCCAGCAGGATCAACCAATACGTTTTTGTAAGAAAGATCTGAGTGTGCCAGTCCAGCAGCATGTAATCTCTTGACTGCTCGACTCAGCAAAATTCCAATTCGAAAATAAGACCGCCAGTCTCCCTTTTCCCGATCATCAAGAAATCGATTTTGATTGCTGGCTGAGGTAAACCATTTTCCTTCTTTTTCGTTGCCTTTTATCCCCAGCATATCGTTGTTAACTGAGCCAAATTGAAAGAAGAAATTGGTATTGTACACCGGTGCGACTATACCCAGTTTGCCGTTGTGCTCCAGCATGTCATATGGCCAGACAAGGAGATTTTTCCAATATTCTCCGCCTTCAAGATTGAAGATTCTTTCACGATAATCAAAGGCAATGTTTTTAATCCTTTCTTTGGAGTTGTAATCTTGTTTGTCGCGATAGAAGGCAACGACATATTTTTTTCCTTTGCCCCAATGAACATCTTTCATTCCGCCTTGTGCGAAATGATTTTCTTCGAATTCCACTGTTTTTCCACCTTCGGTTGTCAAGCTTATCATCTGATCTCTATCTTATCCAAATAATTGTTCGATCATCGTGGTTTCCCTTTGAGAAGAAATTAATCCACTCTTTAAATTCATCGCTTGTTCTATCACCATCAAAATCTATGGCACCATTCATATCATCCATCAGCTTTTTCCAACAATTTACGTCTTCCAGTTTTGAATCTGTTTCAAAATATACATCAGAAATTCCATCTGTCATCAGAAACATATTGTGAATGTTTTTGGTAAACTTTGCGCGAATTCTATTTTGAATGGTTTCCAAGGTGTCGCCCATGGTAATAAACCTCGTTTGACCTGCATGAGTTCCACTATCGGGAGCGGTCAGCAATTGAATACTAAAATCAGTATCGACCAATGCGGCAATACCATCACCCAATCCGTACGAGATGACACAAAAGTCAGTTTCTCTTTTGATAATAATCGAAAACAAAAGGGTAGTGGAGTAATCTTTTAGGTTGTGACTGTGTTCGTTTGAGCTTTCTTTCAATGCATCAATTGCACTTTTTACTGCTCCACCCAAAAGTTCATATGCAAGACCTGAAAGTTCGCCAGCTTTTGATTCATCATAGTCGATCAAAATGCGCTGGAGTTGCTTCAATTTTTCTTCGTTCTTTTTTAGACTTTGATCACATGCATCGCAAGCCAGTCTTGAACCTTCACGCGAATATTCTGCTGAGCCAGCGCCATCTGCTACAACCAACAAGACGATCTCTTCGCTTAATTGGGAAATGATGAAATCATCGTCTCGATGGGTACCAGCATGAGCGTGAGAACGACCTCTGATGCTTCCGCCAATGATTGATCTTCCACCATATGTATGTCTTGCAAAGTCAAAATGTGGTTTCTTGAAGATACTGTCTTCTGGTGGTTCCAATGTTTGCCACAATGATCTCGGATCAGGGTTCACAAGTACTTTCAAAATTCGATTATCGAGTGCGTTTGGCTTATGTGCTGAATCTACCGGATAGTTGTATTTAATCTTAAATTCAAATTCACCCGGTTGAAGTGGTTTACCAATTAACTCGTTGGTTTCGTTGTTATAATTTAAACCTATGTCTTCAAGAGTATGGTTTTCATTGTCAAAACCCAGGATTTCAATACCATCGAGACCAAGATCGTTGAGTGATAGTTGATAGTCTATGCCGACTTGTCCATTGGCAGCCTGATAGATTTTTGGTTGTTGAATGATCACTTTCTTTTGCATTGCTGTTGCCTTGGCTATGTTTTCTGGTGTAAGGGGTAAATCCATCAAAGATTCTTCCGGACTATCATTCTCCAAAGTAGCATTTGAATTATCTGGATTTGATTTAATCGATTCAGTATTTGTGGGTTCTTCGGAATCTTCAGAGGTTACTTCTGCCATAGAAGAAGCTCCCACGTTTTCATTGTTTGCATCCAAGTCATCATCTTCCTGAGCAAGTTTAGTGACGTTTTCGTTATTCGGTTTTTCCGAATCATGCATCACTTTTTCAATGATGGTTGAATAATCTTCTTTGGGTATTGATTCTTCATCTGCTTGCGTTTGTGTAGAAATCGTTTCTGCACCATCTGCATTGGATATTGTCAGAACAATTTCTTTGAGATCTTCGATCTCTGTTTCGAGATTCCCCGAACCTTTTTCTTGTAGTGAGTTGATGACATTTTTGAGTGTTGAAAGAATCTCTGCGTTCATATCAACCTTGTTGTCTATTAATGTCTATGTGCCCACTTCCTGAGCCATAATGTCCTGTGGTTCCACAATGAGGACAAGTCTGTTGACCGTCACCATCTAGGCAAAATATTTTTTGGCAAAGACAAATGGCAAGAGCAAATTGATTTCCACAACAAGGACAATTTGGAACGCCTCTCAACAACTCTGTGCTTACTCCGCTTCTTTGTGAGTTGTAAGAATCTGCATCAGACAATTTTTCATATTCTGCATCGAGAGGATAGGCGCCTTCCAGTCTATAGTTTTGGGTGGTAAGATGAGGCATATCTATGAATCCGACATTGTGTGTACCACGCTTGTATTTAATCAAATATGGTTGACCGGTTCCTTGACATTTGCCATGAAAAATGGCGTGCATATCGTCCGTATTTTTCATCTCACTTTCGTTGAATGGGTCAATTTTCTTCAACTTAGATGAATCGAATCCTTTGAGGTCCAAATCGCTGGTACCCATGCCTTCTTCTACTTTTTGACTTTGTACTTTGATAGAAGAAGTAACCCATTTAAAAAACTCGCTGAAGGATGTTGCATCATTTTCTTCAAACTGAACAATATTGTTTGAAATTCTGGATAAGATTTTCGGATTTGTATTGGCGCCTACGGACACGACGACAATGTTTGATTTGTCTTTATAAGCTTGTTCCCATCTTCCCACATCAATGACATAATAATCTGTAGGATTACCGTCTGTCATAAAGAAGATAATTGGTTTCCAGTCACCTTTTGTTTCGCGGGTTGTTTTGACGACATTGCTTTCCATTTCGTCGATAAGGTGCTTAACAGCTTGTCCATAAGAAGTACCTGCTCCAATAGAAAATTTAGGCGGATAAAACGATATAATATCTGTTAACGGTACGAGTGTCTTTGCTTGTCCCGCAAAGACGATGATAGATATGTATACAGTCTCAAGGGCGTGAGGGTCTTTCTTTAATTCGGTAATAATGGACCGCATTCCATCT
>JAHDDD010000430.1 GCA_020629535.1 Saprospiraceae bacterium | reverse complement strand
TACAGGATTCAGTAGCACAAGCTATGTCTATTCTTACTTTATTACTATTGGTCGAACGACTTTAAAATAGAAAACGGAGGAAATAAAAAAGCCTGTCAAATCAACTGATTGACAGGCTTTTTTATTATTTATATGATCTTCTTGTTACGATTCAATCGCCGCAATGCCCGGAAGGGTTTTTCCTTCTAAAAACTCAAGCATCGCACCACCACCAGTTGATATAAAACTGACTCGATCAGAAACACCCGCTTGATTGACCGCAGAAACAGAATCACCACCTCCAATCAGCGAATAAGCACCTTGATCCGTACTTTCAGCAATGGCCTTGGCTAATGAGAGGGTACCTTGAGCAAATTTTTCCATTTCAAATACACCCACAGGTCCATTCCAAAGGATAGATTTACTGGCCAAAAGAACCTCCGCATAGCTATGACGCGCTTGAGGGCCAATATCCAATCCCATCCACCCCGCTTCAATCTGTTCGTTAGAAACGATCTTCGTGTTGGCATCTGCATCAAATCGATCGGCAATCACAGAATCTTGAGGCAAATACAATTGAGTATTAGTAGATGCCGCTTTTTTGATCAATGAATGCGCCAAATCAAGATAATCATCCTCGCATAGAGAATCACCGATTTCTTTACCTTGACTTTTTAAGAAGGTGTAGCTCATACCACCGCCAATTAGAATGTTGTCAGCGAATTCCATCAGCTTTTCAATCAATTGAATTTTATCACTGACCTTTGCACCACCAACGATCGCAGTGACAGGTTTTTCAGCACCATTCAACATTTTTGAACCATTGAGCACTTCATTTTCCATAAGAAATCCAAAAGCTTTATGATCCTTGTCAAAATAACGAGCAACCGTTGCTGTTGAAGCATGTTCTCGATGTGCAGTCCCGAAGGCATCATTGACATAGATGTCGGCTAAATCAGCCAATTGTTGAGCTAATGCTTCATCACCTTTGGTTTCACCTTCTTCAAATCTGGTATTTTCAAGAAGAATCACTTCTCCTCGATGCGCTTGCATACAAGTATTGGAGGCAGATGGTCCAATACAAGAAGGGGCGAATTCGACATGAACTTCTAGAAGTTCAGTCAGATGAGGCACCAAATGTTTTAAGCTGAATTTCTCCACATCAATCTTGCCATGCTCATTCAATTTCTTACGAGGACGTCCTAAATGAGACATGATAATTAGACAGGCTCCCTTTTCTAAAATATATTTTAAGGTCGGAAGTGCTTTTACCATTCTCGTGTCATCCAAAATTGTCCCATCTTTATCCAAAGGAACATTGAAATCGACACGTACAAGAACTTTTTTATCCTTTAAATCAAGGTCTTTCAGCGAAGCCATACTTATACTTTTGCTGTTAAATCAGCCAATCTTGCAGAATATCCAGCTTCATTATCGTACCATGAAACAATTTTTACGAATTTTCCATTCACATCCGTTAGTAACGAATCGAAAATGGAAGAGTGAGGATTTCTTACAATATCAGAACTTACAATCGGATCTTCACAGTACTCAAGAATACCTTTCATAGATCCTTCTGCATATGATTTGAAAGTGGCGTTAATATCTTCAACCGTGGTTTCTTTATCGATCAAAACATTTAGTTCGATCAATGAACCTGTGATAACTGGAACTCTCAAAGCCATAGCAAATAATTTACCTTTCACAGAAGGAATTACCTTTCCAACCGCATTTGCAGCACCAGTAGAGGTAGGTACAATATTATAGGCACAAGCTCTAGCTCTTCTCAAATCAGAATGAGGCGCGTCTTGAATTTTTTGATCCGCCGTGTACGCATGCGTAGTCGTCAAAGACCCTTGCACGATACCATAGTTGTCTTCCAAGATTTTAATAACAGGAGCAAGACAGTTGGTAGTACAAGAAGCGTTTGATACCAATTGCTCATCGCCTAGTTCATCTCCATTTACACCCAAAACAATAGTTTTGAAAGCATCATCCTTTGCAGGAGCAGAAATTAAAACCTTCTTTGCACCAGCTTCAATGTGCTTTCTAGCCTTTGGTCCATCTCTGAAAATACCAGTACATTCCAATACAACGTCGATATTTAATTCACCCCAAGGTAGATTTGCCGGATCTCGTTCTGCAGAAGCGTGAATGGTTTTTCCATTGACAACGATGGTATCATCAGTACTTGAAATTGTACCATCAAAGGTTCCGTGTGCACTATCGTATTTCAACAAATGTGCAAGCGTATGATTGTCTGTTAAATCATTGATCGCAACGACCTCAATAGCATCGTTTTTCAATAAGTTTCTGAAGGTAAGCCTTCCGATTCTTCCGAATCCGTTAATTGCAACTCTTTTTGCCATTTTTACATTAAATTTTTGATTTATTAATTTGTGATTTTATGCGTTAATCAAAAGCAAGGCAAAATTAATAAATTATACCGTTTATAGCGTTAAACTGATGATTATTAGCATGAATATATAAGAACCAGTGAAAGGGCCGTTTAGTTCTGTAAAGACCTGGTCAATCGTATACGATTTCGTGCGATTGTTTTAAACCAAGAAGGAATGAAAATCTTGATCCGTCTGAATGGAAGATTACTCTTTGATAATCAAGCTACAAGCGTTTTTTGCAAAAAAAAGAGTAAAAAAATCTGCTAAAAGTTTTCTTCTTATCCATGGAAACATACTATCTTTGCATCGCTTTTGAAGAAAGGCATTTGCTTATAAGTAGTTTCTTTCAACTGTAGACTTACTGGAAAGCTAAATATCTCTACTGCGAAGTAAAGATTTTTGGCCCCTTCGTCTATCGGTTAGGACGCCAGGTTTTCATCCTGGAAAGAGGGGT
>JAHDDD010000039.1 GCA_020629535.1 Saprospiraceae bacterium | reverse complement strand
TATTTGGAATTTGTTTTAATTTATTTTCAATGATGAACGGTGATATGTATGTGTTGTCTACTTTGATCAGTTGTTTACATCTGCCTACCAGTTGAAGCATTTGTTCTTCATCAAGAAAACCACCGTCTCCGGTCCTGTGCCAGATAGTCCCATCAGGATCAATGATCTTGTTTTCATGAAATGCTTTTTCATTATTGAAATAAGATTTTAGTACGTGATCACCTGCGACAATTATTTCACCAATCACCCCTTGTGGGAGTTGAAGGATGGCCAAATCTTTTCCATCAATGGGTTCATCCTTGAAAGTAATAATTTTCAATTTGGTGTTATGATAAATGCTTCCTACTTTAAGTCCATTCATCATTCTTGATGCCACAAGTTCATTTGCAGAAATACTGCTTATCGGTTCTGCTTCCGTTGATCCATAGATGATTTCAATTTTGATTTTTGTGCCAAAGGCATTGAGATACTTTTGTGCTTGTTCGGGAAAAACCGGAGCACCACCAGTATGGATTTTTGTTAACGATACATCGTATGCGTTGTGCGCTGTCACATGATGTGCTAGCTCATCAATAAAAAATGGAGAACAAATAAGTCGTTCAACTTTTTCTTCAGAAATTTCATTGATAATATTCTCTGGATTAAGCTTCTCTGGTTTTCGTGGATTAAAGTCGGGTAGAATGGTTGTAGCGCCCACTCCCAAATTGTAAAGTACAATGATGGGAAGAGTTGTCATGACCTTTTCTTTTGGTTCAGGTTTTAGCTTGTCTTTTAATGCCGACAATTGAGCGTTTAGAAAGCCATGTGTTCTATTCGCCGCTTTTGGAATACCTGTACTTCCGGTTGTGAATGTGATCAATGCAGGATCATCAGCTCTTACATCAGCAATTTTATTTTCTGTCTTTCCAACCAATGTTTTGCTTGAGAACAACTTGATCGGAATATTTCTTATGGGTTTTATTGTGAGACCAAAAAGATAAGCAAGTTTGCCTCCAATGAAGACTTTACAGTTTGCCAATTCGCAGGCAGTTTTTAGTCTTTCTCTACTCGCCCATTCATCAAGAAAAACAGCAACTGCCCCAATGTTGAATATAGCCAATACGTTAATATATAGATTGATCGATATTGGAACAAACACCAAAATTCTGTCACCTTTTGTTATTCCTTTTTCACGAAAGTAGTGACTCTTCTGTGTTACTGCATGACCGAGCTCAGCAAAACTCAGTTGGTTCCCATCTTTCTTGATGGCGATTTGATTAGGATTTTCGCTTACCCGCTTCCAAAAGTGTGAGAGGATATTATGAGACATGATTTAATTCAGCTTTTTTCTATATAAATAGTAATGTCTAAAAATGTCTCCTTGCAAAACTTCAGAAATTCGAATCGAATCATTATCGGCCTTCATCAATGCATGAATCAGAAAGTCAAAGCCATTGTCTCTTGCCCAATTGAAACCGACCGACGTCATCCATACACCCAAGCCTCGATATTTTTTGTCAGGATGTCTTGCAAGTGTTTTTATGATCAGCGTATCACCGTGGGGATATGCGAAGCCAAAGCCCACTATTTGCCCTTGGTCTTCTGCTATCAAAACTCTATGCCCTTTGACATAATGCAAAACCATTGCATATTTTTTGATAAAAATATCTTCAGGAAGTGGTGAAAACAAAGCATTTTCTTTGAAAGCTGTATTATTAAATTTGGCCAACTCCGGAAGTCTTTTCAGCAATTCATTTCCTTCTAAGATCTTTAAATTTATATCCAAAGATTCGAAATGGGATTTGAGTTTTTCTTCACCAAAGTCAATTTTATTTTTCAAACTTGATTTACACGAGAAATAGTCCATCCATGATTCAAAGCCGTTACTCAACCATTGATCAATATAATGAGCCGGTTGCTGAGGTTCCATCAGGAAGAATGGTATTTCATTTATTTCTGCATAACGGTAGGACTCCCAGGTGCTTCCATTCATGGGACCAATGATCCATTTCGCTTGTTGCTCTATTGCTTCATTGCATATTTTTTCAAACAATAGATTTGACGCGTTTAGATCATCGGTACAGGTGTATGCGCCAATACTAAATGCATACTCTTTTAAATGATCATTCTTGTAAAGAGCTGCTGAAGCAATCTTTTCATTCTCATCATGAACGACATGAAAACTATGCATGTGCATTTTTGGAATGTCGTCACCAATTTCTGCACTTGTGATATCTATCTTATGGTATTTTAAAGTATTCACATCGATAGGTTTGATTGGAACAAAAGTATTGCAATCATCCCCGTAATTGGGATGCTTAAATTATCGGTACCTTTTCCGCTGATCAATTCAGCTATCATGGTTAATATGGCAACCGCAACTACATGCGTTGGATGAAGTGGTAGTTCATTTGAAGCAAAGAAGCCTATGATTGCAGCACTAATAAAGAATGCCAGGCAACCACCTACACTTTTCTTTACATTCCAAAAGTTTATTTTTTTGAGGGGATATCTTTGTCCAACAATGCAAGCCAAAGGATCGGAAATACTCAATATGAGAATTGGTATAAAATAGGCATTCCAGTTTCCAAAATATTGGCTACATGTAAAACAAATGGCGACTGCTATTGGAAACCACATCGCTCCTGATGATTCTCTCTGTATTTCATGAATGGAACCAAGCATTTTTCTTCTCTTGCTGAGCAATAATATGGCGAAAAATCCTAGACATAAACCAACCACCAGCCATGTACTTTTAAACAAGAATGGGAAAAGAAGAGCAATCAGACCGGACCCTGTATGCGATAACTTTCTGGATAATTCACTGTCTACTTTGAATTTCTTGTATAGTATTTCAGACAAGCCAAAAAGAGACAATAATGAGGTTCCAACTATTAATATATTTCCCAATTGTGCTTTCATATTATTTAAATTGATTCACAATAAAATTACGGTAAAAGAAACCTCTATCTTTACTTCTTGAGATATTACTCGTTGTCATGTCTTTTGAAGCGACAGTAGAAAGATCTCTTTTAACCATCAGATTCCAATAGGCAAATTTTGCATTTTCAGTGGCAGCTTGTGTCAATTGCTCTGTAACGCTCGTGAATGTATCCAAGTCCATGTATTCGAAAATATTAGACAGATTAAAAGCATCGAAACTACCGTATTTATTGTATGCGTCTTCCGCGTATCCATTCAACAATTGAAGCTTGTCTATATTTGCTTTTACTTTAGAATAATTGTCTTCTCTGCAATAGTGAGGAATGTGTTCTTTGAATTTTCCTTGAAGGATATAATTCAGCATCCAGTTGCGCTGAGCTAAGGTAGATGAAAAGTGTGCTTCGGTTTTTTCTAAAAGATAGTCCGACACTGTAAGGTCAACTTCTTTTAAAAATTTTGGATCACGCCCAAATGTGCCAAGTACAAATTTGCTGAAGAAAACTTTGAATAGCATTCGCCACCTGAAATTGTTCCAGTTTTTCTTGAAGAACTCTATTTGCTCAGATTCAGATTTTTCAGAAAGCAGTTTTTTAACATCACCTTTGCTGTGGACAAGTGGTAAAACTTTTTCTCCAAATGCCTTCAAATATTTTTCAAACTTCCCGATATGAAACAGTCCGATTTCAATTTCATTTTTATTTTCATCCCAATATTGCCTTGCTTCGTCTGATAATTTTCCTTTTATATTATCGTAGATATTTAGCCTGTCACTTCCTTCTCTGATGCCTATAAATTGCAGATAACTTTTTTGATCAAGCGCTATAATAGCTTCCTTCTTTAGTTCGACCAAATAGAGTTGGACTTGACTAACGTCGATGGCTACTACAATTTCAGGAGACGTTGTAAGCAATGAAAAGGAGTTGTCTCCACCAGAAGCGATTGATAGAATTTTATTGCCGTTTTTTAAGTCTAGACCTTCAAGTAAAAGATCAGCATCCTCCCAACAATTTGCGTATCGTATTTTTTCAAAACTGACGTCCTTTAGCTGTCCCATACTTTTATTTTGAAAGAATATTTATTTTACCTGTTCTGCCGTCCATCTCAATAAGATCTCCGGTTTTTAATTTTTTAATTACATTACTTACAGCAACTATACAAGGGATACCCATCTCTCTTGCAACGATGGCTGAGTGACTCAACATACTGCCTCTTTCCACTATGATTCCTGACGCAGACGGGAATAGCGTTACCCATGAAGGGTCAGTACAGCTTGTGACTAAAATGTTGCCATTCAACGAAGCAACTTCTTTTGGATCCATGATCAAGCTAACTTCTGCTTTTATTTTACCTGCGCAGCATCCGATACCCGTTAATGTGTATTCATCCTCTTCACCTACTGACTTGTCAACGAAGAAATCGTTGTTGCTATAGACAGTGCCAAAGGTTTCGATTCTGTCAGAAGGTGTTTCGTCTTCCCAACTCTTGTATTCAATTTTTCTTTGTTCAATGGCGGACTTCAAGTTGCCATTTACAGATGTACCATTTGCGAAATCATTGATTTCATCCAATGAAAGATAGAAAACGTCTCTTGGGTCTTTAATTACATTTTCTTTCGCCCAATTGTTTCCAACGGCGCTGTAAACTCTTCTTACTTGACTGAATGCACGTGTACGTTCAAAGCGCATATTTTCTCTGTTGCTGATGGTTGTCCTTGCTTTTTTCAAGACACCCTTATAGATCCATCTTCTGAAGAAATTCAAGTTTTTGGATAAGACGTCCTCAGCATCCTTTCTGATTTTTTCTTGATTGTTAGATACTTTGATTTCGGTCCCGTTGGCAAAAAGATCTTTAATGAATTGTATGAATGATACAGGGTCTTGGGTATAGGTTATGGTTTCTAATTTTAATTCGCCTGCAGTTCTGTCTCCAAATTTGGTTAAATATTTTTGAATTTCTTGATTGACCTCATGATGATCTTTTTGTTGAAACGCTTTCCAGCTTTCTGATGCTGAATATTTTTCGAGTATTGTTTTTGAATGTGGTTGGTTGTTAAATGCGTCTTGAATATTTTTGAGATATTTTATGGGTTCTACAGATATGATGTCTGAACTTCCAGCGAGCAATTCGTTGTGAAAATTTCCTTCAACATCAGGCAGCCATTTCTTGGTTAGCTTTTCAAGCGTTCCATAAAAGATCATAGCAAATAGATCATTGATCAATGGTGCTTTCCAATTTTCAAGCAGCCTTGATTCAATATAATTGTATTGATTGATCAATTGATGAGTGGAGTATTGAGCATAATCTTGCTCGTTTAATTCATGAATGGTCGATTCAAGATTATTGAGAAATTGATCTCGCTGACTGTTTAAGGTGAAAAGATTTTTAAAAATGCTGAATAACGATTTAATAACTCCAAGATAATTTTTACCTTTTGGTAATTCGTCTGGTGACAATTGAAATGATTCTTTGACTCCCATCATGGTCTCCATAAAGCCAGCATTGATAGAATATCCCGGAAGCATGGCAAGAATCCGATACCAAGAGTATAAATTATAGTATACACGCCCGTTAATAAGTCCAAGCATATTCATGTATACTTTCTTGTTTCTTGAAATATTTTTGTTCGAGATTCCAAGGACCTGGCTCATAATTATATAAGCTCTTTCATACACACGTTTAATGAAGCTGTAGGTGAGCGGCAATGTTTGGCCAGGGTAGGATTCAACTATATTACTATTATCCCAAACAATTTTGTGATCTGATGATTTAGCATTGACTGTGGTGACTGGTCTTGTTTGAAGTAAGAATATCTCTCCGTTCTTTAATGCAAATTCTATGTCTTGTGGATGTTTTAATTTTTCTTCTAGTTTAGCAAGATGTTCTTTAATTTTGATGATGTGTTCATCTGTCAATGCGGATTGATCTTGAAGATCTTTTTCAACAGGAATGAGTTTTAATGCTCCATTTCTGTACTTCATCTTTTGTGTCTTGGATGCGATTTCTTTTTCAATGTTATCATTGAGCGTATACAGATCAGCGTTGAGCAGACCTGAAACCAAACCTTCACCCAAACCATAGCATGCATTGAGTACTTTGATGGACGGATCATGTGAAACCGGATGTACTCCAAAGCCAACTCCTGAGACATCTGCATCAATCATTTCTTGAACTATCACAGCCATTTTTATAGCATCAACATTAAGATTGTTTCTTTGGCAGTAGGCTGTAACATTGTCATTTTTAACGGAAGCGCAAACTTCTTTGATCGCTTCGGGTAATTGCTCTTTCGTAATAAATAATTTCGAAGTAAACTGACCTGCAAATGAATGGTCTTGGGAATCTTCTATGTTTGCTGATGAACGAACAGCCCAATACTCGGTGTTTGGGAATTGATCAATGATTGTTTTTTGAATTTCGTCTAACCATTGATTATCATCAACTTGTTGAAGTGTGTCATTGTCCAATACTATCCACTTTGGAACATTGAAACCAAGATGCTGTAAATTGATTAGATTTCTTGCCTTGCCACCAATTTCGACATTCTCAAAAGTTGAATAATTTTGTGCATTGATCAATATGATATTTGATAAGGTTTTCATGATCAGAGTTTAAAAGAGTTTTGCAATCATCGGACCTGCTCCAAGAAGTGCATACATGCAGACGGTCCAGATTCCTGATGCATTTTCTATTTGTTTGGAAATCTTTTGATCATCATTTTTTATAAATCTAATGGCTGGAATTAAACAGGTGAAGTAGGCGATGATAATCAAAACATATACAATCATAGGGTGATTGGCATACATAGATGCCAACAATGCGGCACCCAATGTCAGGCTGTACACCACGATCCATATGACGGTTGCCTTTCTTCGTCCCCACAATTTACTGTAGGACATTACCCCTTCTTCTTCAAAACCTGTAGCACGAAGTTTTCTGCCAAATTCAATTACTATTCCATTGATAAATGAAACCAAGACAAAAAATAACAAACCCACATGTGGAATACCGTCGTTGAATAGCCAATGAGCAGCACTTGCAAAAAAGTCAATCAATGGAATGATAACCATGTGTGATACCGTGTATGCGACAGGTCTTTCTTTCAGCCATTCTGGAATAAAGAATTCAACCCTCATCAGTAGCATATATACTAAACAGAGTACATAAAAAGGAAGCATTTTTGGATACACCGCCAATACTATTATACATTGGAATGCGATAACCCATTTGATCATTTTCTCAATCTCTTTCAATGAGATTAAACCTCTTGGGACAGGTAAATAGCTTCTGTATTTTTTATCGTCTTCGTAGTCTTTCTTTTCGTCAAACAATCTCAATAATAAGAATAGCGTAAAAGTGATGGAAAATGTAACGATGAATTTGCTGACTGAAATAAATCCAAAATCATTGCTACAAACGATAGAATATGAAATTGCCGAGAATGTAAATATGGCGATGAGCAAGGCATGTTTTGGCAGGTTGAATCTCTCTTTCAGGTAGATATTGACTCTGCTCAAAAAATGCCCTGCGTTTTGTTCTTTGACCTGTGTTACTGCATCCATTTTCTTCGATTTACTTTCTTCCGAAACTTTGATGAGCATTGGTGAAATGTCCAGCAGAAATAGCAGCTGAGATACTGAGTTCCCCTGCCAAAATGAGACCTGCTGCGATCTCAGCAAATTTATCTGCGTTGCCCGAACCTTTGCAGTTCATGATGTCCAGTGATTCGGATTGGGTTGGACAAGATGTTCCGCCTCCTACCGTACCTGCAACGAAGTTTGGAATGTTGACTGACACATACAAGTCTCCGTTGTCTGTTACTTGAAAGAGATTAATTCCTGTAAACGACTCCGATACACAAGCGACATCGTTTCCTGTGGCTAAGAAAAGAGCGGCCAGTCCATTTGCATAATGTCCTTGTGCACCCATCGCTCCAGCGTGGATAGATGCTATGTTCGCTAATTCATAATAGTCAACAATATCTTCTGGAGTTGATTTTAAAATCGATTTTACTACTTCTTTGGTGATTGTTGCTTCAGCGATTACTCTTCTTCCTCTGGCTGAGGTTACATTTTTGGCGGTAGGTTTTTTATCACCTGCAAGGTTGGATTCAATGTAGAATTTTTTAGGTTTAATTTTACTTGCGTGAATGAGATATTTACAAATTGCGTCGGTACAAATTGTGACCATGTTTTGACCGGCTGCATCACCGGTGGTGTATTCGAAAAGAAGAATAAGGATGTTGCCAATTATGTTGGGCTCAATGTTAACCAACTTTGCAAATCTGCTTTTTTCTGCAAGTATTTGATCAATGGCTCCATTTGCATTTAGGGCGAACATAGCAAATTCTTGTGCTTCTGAAGTTGTATTAAATCTAAATCCTGGAGCACGGCCAATTCGGGTTTTGCTTACGACGCAATGCACTCCTCCAGATCTTGTTATGGCTTGTGTACCTCTATGATAAGATGCAACCAAGGCACCTTCCGTTGTAGCGAGTGGAATGAAAAATTCTCCGTTTGCATGTTGTCCATTTACTTTGAGGGGACCGACAATACCGGTTGGAACTTGAGTGATTCCAATATAATTCTCAATATTTCCTTTGAATGTTTCAGGAGTATTGACAGTATTTGGACCGTCTAGCAGCTCAATTTTCTTGTTTGTGTGCTTTTCCACAAACTCCTTTCTCAATTTTTGACCTTCTGTTGAAGGCTTGAATTCAGTAAAAACTTTCTCCATTGCATTAGGGGTTGATGTTATCAAATGATTTTGAAAATTGATCGACTTCATATCCTTTTAGTTTTAATTTCTGAGTCCAATTTCAGCCAATAATCAACTAGAAAAATAAATTATCGATCAAATCAACAACTTAATATTTACATAATGTATTCTCAATGCTACACATTGATCCTGCAGTCTACAATACGTAGACAATCCATAGTGTTAAATGCAATCCGTAAATGGTTTAAAGAAAATGACGGAAAGGTGCGTTCACCTCAGAATCATTTCTCTGAAGATATCAGCAGTAATGTATCCTTGGTTTTTGTCTTCGCCATCTACATATACTGAGCCAATAAAATTTTCTCTTTCGGGGCTATTGTCGTTATCACAATAGGCAAGTGCAAATCCGATCTTTTTGCCCGCTGTGAGAGAAGTGGGTTTTGCGTTTTTTCCATCTTCATATGAATCATTGAAGAGGCGAACAGCGCATTCCCAGGTGGAGGTGGTTCCTGAAGTGATTTTTTTATTTATAACATGATCATTATAATAATGAGGTAGACTATCCGGACCAATATCTACAACTTGGCCGCTCAACGATATGTGGTATGCAAAGGCATTGTGGCTATAAAGATGCCAACCTTTTGAATTGTCTTCATCCACAAAAATTTCGAGACAGTCATCGTCCCAATATTTTTCCAATCCATCGTTGTGAATATCAATTAGTTTATCGTCAATGATTTCTGCAAGGATATACAGGTAGTTTTGATTCCAAGCTAGTTTATATCTTCCTGAAAAGTCTTCGGATGTAAATTTTTCTCCCAGCCAACGTTGATCCAATGGCCGCCAGTGGGCTTTTGACCATGTGGTTTCTGTGGCTTTTCCATCGATGATGATTTCATCTGAAGACTTTATGATGTGTGTTTCATTTTCTGTTGTACTACAACTCAGAAAAATTAGTATTGGAATTATGATGTATTTCACACATTTAAGGTAAGAAAACAAATGTAAAAAGCAGACACGAACAATTAATCATTTTCTTATGCTCTTTACTTTTCGTTGATATCTGTAAAGCCCTTTCAAACATTTTTCCAAATCAAATGTTGACTTACCAAATGAGAAATAATTTAATAATAGGTGCATCGTCAGGAATAGGGAAAGCGCTGGCTGAATTGTTGGTAGGAAAAGGGGAGAAGGTCTTTGGAACGTACAGTTCAACAGAAGTAGACCAGTTTGGAAATGGAGTTCAATATTTTCATCACGATGTATTGAATGCTGAAGACATTTATGTTGGTGTTGAAAGTCTAGATGGACTGGTGTATTGCCCTGGGTCAATAAATTTAAAACCATTTCATAGAATAAAACCTCAAGACTTTGTCAATGATTTCGAGCTGCAGGTCATAGGTGGCATTAAGATAGTGCAGAAGTTACTGCCTAAATTGAAAGCATCAGAAAATGCATCGATTGTGTTTTTCTCCACCATTGCTGTTCAACAAGGGTTTAATTTTCATACACAAGTTGCTACTTCGAAAGGAGCCATTGAAGGTTTGGCTAAAGCATTGGCTGCTGAACTGGCCCCGAGCGTTCGTGTGAATGTTATTGCACCCTCATTGACAAATACACCTCTTGCTTCAAAATTATTATCAAGTGAGGAAAAAATAGAAGCGAATTCAAAACGTCACCCACTCAAAAGAGTGGGAGAAGCAAAGGACATCGCTGAAGCAGCAGCATTTTTACTTTCAGAAAAATCATCCTGGATGACAGGACAAATAATACACATTGATGGTGGATTATCAACATTAAAAATTTAAAGAAATGTTTGGATTGTTTAAGAAAAAATCAGAAGCAGAAAAACTTCAAAGTCAATACGAAAAATTGATGAAAGAAGCATTCACATTATCAAAGCTTGACAGAACCAAGAGTGATGAAAAGTATGCCGAAGCCAATGAAGTGATGAAGAAGATTGAAGCATTACAAGAGTAGTCACCATCCATGGAGCTCAATTTAACCGACAGGTCACTTAACCGAATAATTGAAATGGCTTGGGAAGACCGAACACCCTTTGAAGCCATTCGATTTCAATTTGGACTTACCGAAAAGGAAGTGATTACATTGATGAGAAGGAATTTGAAACCAAGCAGTTTCAAACTTTGGAGGAAGCGCGCATCTAAGGCTGGAAATTTGAAACATTCAAGCAAGCGAAATGATGCCATCTCACGGTTTCGGTGTAGTCGTCAAAGATCTATAAGTTCCAACAAAATTTCAAAAAGATAAGGCCGGAGGGCTTTTAAAGTCTTACCTATCAGACTAAATCACATTGCTAAATTTCATTAATTTGTGTGCATAAATTGATGTATGTCTACAATCATAAATGCACTCAAATCAAATTTACCTGAAGGAGCGATTTTGACTGGTGAATCCCTTAAAGAAAGGTACTATCATATCTGGAAAATGGGAGAACCGCTGCGAGCAAAAGCATATCTATTACCACGTAGCACAGAGGAAGTTTCAAAAATTTGCAGCATTTGTTTTGAGCACAATCAAAAAGTGATTGTATTTGGTGGCCTAACTAATTTGGTGGGATCTACAGAAACCGAAGGAGATGAGATCATCATCAGTATGGAAAAGCTCAATCAAATTGAAGAGTTGGATGACAGAAGTAGAACAATGACTGTGCAGTCAGGGGTCATTCTTCAAAAGATTCACGAAGTTGCAAATGCCAAGGATTTGATGTTTCCTTTGAATTTTGGTGCGCGTGGAACTGCTCAGATCGGAGGCTGTATTGCGACAAATGCAGGAGGATTGCGGGTCTTGAAATTTGGAATGACGCGAGCCCAAATTCTCGGACTGGAAGTGGTATTGATGGATGGAACTGTTCTTAGTTCGATGAAAAAAATCATCAAGGACAATTCGGCTTATGACCTAAAGCAATTGTTTATTGGATCTGAGGGGACATTGGGAATCATCACCAAGGCTGTCTTGAAATTGAGGGAAGCTCCAAAAGCAAGGTCAAGTGCATTTCTTGGTTTTAACCATTATGAAAAAGTGGTCGATTTTCTCAAATATATTGACAGAGGAATGGGAGGATCATTGTCTGGCTTTGAAGTCATTTGGAAAGATTCATATAAGGTGATGACCGGTCCTGATAGCTCAAGGAAACCAGTGTTGGATTATTCTTATAAATACTATGTGCTGGTAGAATCACTTGGAGCCGATCATGAACTGGAACACAGCAAGCTTCAAAATCTGATTGAAAAAACTATTGAGGAGGGTAGAGCGGAAGATGCAGTACTCGCTCATTCTGAAGCTGATCTTGAATGGTTTTGGACGATCAGAGAAGATGTAAAAGTGCTTGCAGAGCAAACTAAATTTGATCAGCACTTTGATGTTAGTGTGCCCATTAACCGTATGGGGTCATACGTTGATTCAGTGTTAGAAAAGCTGCAGGCATCTGAAGATGTACACAATGCATATGCATTTGGGCATTTGGCAGATGGGAATGTACATTTTATTGTAGCTAAGCACAATAGTTCTGATGAATTGAGGTTATGGATAAACGATATCGTGTATTCGCCATTGGAAGAAATGGGTGGGTCCGTTTCTGCTGAGCATGGTATTGGTTTACATAAAAAAGAGTATTTAAAATTGTGTCGGACAAAAGAAGAAATTGATACTATGAAAATGCTCAAGCGAAACTTTGATCCAAAAGGACTATTGAATAAAGGCAAAGTACTAGATGTTTAAATCTTAGTTTATGAATTTCAACGATGAAATCGTTCTAGAAAATGAGAGAGTAAAGCTCAGGCCATTACAAAATGAAGATTTTGATTATCTGGTCTCATTCGCTTTAGATGAACCAACGCTTTGGCAATATTCGTTGGTTAGTGCGAAAGGAGAATCAGGTATGAAGAATTACATTTCATCTGCTTTGAAAGCAAGAGAAAATAAAAGTGCCTATCCATTTATTGTATATGATAAAGTGGCTGATCGATACGCAGGAAGTACGAGATTCTATGATGTCCAACCTGGGCATAAAAGTACTCAGCTAGGTTATACATGGTATGGTAAAGATTTTTGGGGGACAGGTCTCAATAAAAACTGCAAGTTTTTGATGCTGGAATATATGTTTGAAAAATTGGCTTGGGATCGGGTTGAATTTCGAGCAGATAACAACAATGCCAGAAGTATTGCTGCCATGAAAAGTTTGGGCTGTACTGTGGAAGGGATTATGAGATCTCACACACTCAGAGATGATGGAATCCGACGAGATTCAATTGTACTCAGTATTTTGAAAGATGAGTGGCAAGGTGGATTGAAGGAAGGATTGCAAGGGCGATTGGGCGTTCGATGAAAGATCATTAAGATTTTTTTCCCTACCAAGGCCACCAAGCCAGAATAGCTCCCATGACGGCTAAGAATAAAACTTGATAAACACCATCGATAAACCAAAGCTTGACAGATTTTCTTTGGTATAAATAATTGATGCCCATAGATGTCAGGCAATAGAAAATACCCACCATGGCTCCATGAAATGCTCCATGGCCTGCAGTGATGTCTGGTCCATGAGCGGCAATCACAAATGAAAGCCCAAAAGCCATCATGATCATCAAAACAGCACTCAGCCCGAAGATCAGCGGCATGTTTCCTTTTTGGATAAATTCATCTGTAAAACCGAGTTCATTTTGCCAAGCTTTTCCAAGTACGTTATACCAAACAGCCCCAATTCCCCAAGCTACCAAACCAGCTACGATTACCGCTACAATGTTTACACCTTCCATTTTGTTTTTTTTAATTTTAAAAATTGATGTTTCGTATATGTCAATTAAATCTTTACAAAACTTTATACTTCTATTCCTTTTTCCTAGATGAAAAACGAACCCAAAAAATCATCCCGATTTAAAGCGGCCCTCCATGGCAGGCACCCACACCCACCAAATCGGGAAGGCTATGCTTCTTTTTGCTTGGCTACAAATTGAGGCTATTCTTTTATTGCTTATATAAACCACAAATTAAACTTTTCGAGCTAAACATCTATAATTATTTATTTGAAGGTATATAATCCAACTATGATGATAAATTCTAAGTGACTTTATTTTTCAATAGATCAATTTCATTTAAATTGGCAGCGATTATGGGATTTAAGTCTACTTTCATAAAACCACTAGCCCGCCTGATTCATCGAAGGGTGAAATTTGATGCAGCCAGAGCTGTGGAACATCAAGAAAAGATATTCTCATTATTGATTAAAAAAGCAAGTCAAACAAAATTTGGGAAAGATCATGGTTTTAATGAAATTAAGAATCATTCTGATTTCTCTCAACGCATACCCATACGTGATTATGAACAGCTGAAAGACTACGTCGATCTGATGACCCAAGGAAAGCCAGATATTCTTTGGCCGGGTATTCCTGAATATTTTGCAAAAACCTCAGGGACAACATCTGGTGTTAAGTACATTCCAATGTCAAAGGAAAGTACACCATTTCACGTTCGTACAGCTTCAATTGCGACTTTAAATCATTGCTACTTATCTAAGAATCTTCAGATTTTTGATGGGAAACTCATATTCCTGTCCGGCAGTCCTGAACTTTCAAAAACCGCAGGTATTGACACAGGCAGACTTTCCGGAATTGTCAATCATAAAGTGCCGGCTTGGTTGCGAAAGAATCAAGTCCCAGATTTTAAAACCAATTGTATTGACGATTGGGAAGAAAAATTGGACCGGATTGTAGATTTCACCTTGAAGGAAGACATGCGCATGATTTCTGGTATTCCTCCCTGGGTGCAAATGTACTATGAGAGATTGATTGAAAAGTCAGGCAAATCTAATGTGTCTGAGATTTTTCAAAATTATAGTCTTTTCGTATACGGGGGCGTTAATTATGAGCCGTATAGAAATGCCTTGGAAGAATTAGCAGGAAGGTCAATTTTGAGTCTCGAAACCTTTCCTGCTTCAGAAGGATTTATCGCATACCAGGATCAGGTGAGTAATGAAGGATTGTTGCTGAATACAAACGCAGGTTTGTTTTTTGAGTTTGTTCCGTTGGAAAATATTCATGATGAAAATCCCCAACGCATACTTTTGCCGGATGTTGAATTAGACAAAGATTACGCGATCATACTATGCACCAACGCAGGGCTTTGGTCATACAATATTGGTGACACGGTCCGATTTGTGAGTTTGAACCCTTTTCGGGTAATGGTATCTGGTCGGATTAAGCATTTCATTTCTGCATTTGGAGAACATGTCATTGGGAAAGAAGTAGAGCAAGCCATGTTGGAGGTGTGTGCACTACATAGTTTGACAATTTCTGAATTTACTGTCGCGCCCAAAGTCAATGTTTCTGAAAAAGGAATTCCTTATCATGAATGGATCGTAGAGTTCGCAAAGTTACCGCTTAATATCAATGAAATAGCCAAACAAATAGACCGGTCCATGCAAGAGCAGAATATTTATTATAAGGACTTACGTGATGGGAGTATATTAAGAGAATTGATGATTACATCCGTTTCGAAAGGAACATTCAGAAGATACATGGAGTCTAGAGGTAAATTGGGAGGTCAAAATAAAGTGCCTCGACTATCAAATGATCGTAAAATTGCAGATGCATTGTTGGAATTTCATATTGAAGAATAATGACAACTGAAGCCGATAATGAATAATGTTGGGTAAAATGGCTGAATATAATTTTCATGAGTCCCTTGAATTTAACGTAATGA
This sequence comes from Saprospiraceae bacterium, assembly GCA_020629535.1. Taxonomy (GTDB): domain Bacteria; phylum Bacteroidota; class Bacteroidia; order Chitinophagales; family Saprospiraceae; genus JAHDBF01. Next base: position 2,455 of record JAHDDD010000039.1, on the reverse strand, counting down.
AGCGCATGCAAACTTCCGTTAAGTTTCAGATCAATGATTCAGACAAAGCTATGAGCTTCGAAGAAGTTTTTAGAATGTGGAGAGACGATGATGCGTTTACCCTTGCCTATGTTGCTTTCCTGAACTCATTAAAATTCAATGCATTTTATTGGGAACATCCACCATTGAGAATTACGGATTTGGCGAGGCCATATGAATGCTTGGTGATTGAGAGTTCGACCTTAGATAGGCTTGGAGTAAATGAAAAAGCCTTTTCAAATTATATTCACTCAATTTCTGAAGTTACTGACTTTGAAAATCTCGGTGGAGATGCACACTTGGTTGTGCCTTGTAAGAAAAGTGAAGAGCAGATTTATAATCACTTCTCGAAATTTCTGAATGGTGGAGATAGAAAGCAGATTATTGCATTTTTTAGTCGCATAGGTGAATTGATTGAGGGCGAGATTGAGAACCGAAGTCAGGTGTGGTTGAACACTGCGGGAATGGGCGTCATTTGGTTGCATGTCAGAATGGATGCTTATCCAAAATATTACAAAACGATGGAGTACAAGGATTCTGATTATTTCACAAAGTGATAAATTATTGATGATATACTTGCAATTGAAAAAAGTTTTCACATACATTTGTACCGTCAAAATTCCTTAACCTTAAAAAGGAATTGTTATGATTGAACAAACCCACATATCACATTAAGTACTTGCAGCTCTGCAAGTTGAATTGCCTTAAGCAAGTCCGTTTTTCTTATTTATGTACTCGCAGTTAAGTCGAGCATGGTGTTTATTTATTAAGAAGAAAGTACATAACCAGAGGTTCTCTTTTTAGCTTTATTTTTTTGCGAACGCAAACTCGATTAGAAATAAACCATTAAGAGAAGTCTGATAAGGTTCTGCCCAAATGCAGAATGCGAAGATATGGTCAATGCTTACCCGAAACCTTCAGGCATCAATGTGGTAATTTCCTTTATTTATATTAACTAAATGGGTGTATATGTTGTATGCGCCATAAAAATATATTGCCAAATGGCTAATAAATTAAGAAGCAAAGACTTCAAAAAACTAAACATTTTTTCAAATACAACTATTTCGATCGCTATGTCGATTTTGAATAGATATTATAAACACAACAGTAAGGCAGAGAAACTTGCAGTGATGAAAGACGTTGTCGAGCAGCCAGAAAACTTTATTTCCGATCCGATTCTTGGGCATATAGCTGAGTTATTGGTGGATGATCCTGAAGAGGAAAAATTGGAAACGGCACTTGATGAGTATGATAAACCACTAACATCTTTTGGGAGACCATTGATTAAAAGCAATGCCTATCAACAAATGAAGACTGCATTAAAATTGCCAGTAGTTGAAAGAGCTGCCTTGATGCCAGACTCACATTTGGGTTATGGTATTCCAATAGGTGGAGTGTTGGCAACGAAAGATACAGTCATACCGTTTGCTGTTGGTATGGACATTGGGTGTAGAATGAGTTTGACCATTTATGATGTAAATGATAGGTATCTTAAGATGCACGATCATAAATTCAAACAATCGTTAATGAATCATACTGCTTTCGGTTTGTCTAAGACGATTGAATACAAGCAAGAACATTCATTTTTAGACAGAGATGTTTTCCATGCAACAGCATTGTTGAAGACATTGAAATCAAAGGCAGCGAGACAATTAGGATCTTCGGGTTCGGGAAATCATTTTGTTGAATGGGGAATGGTGGAACTGGAAGAACATGGTTTAGAAGGAATCACGCCAGGTGTATACGTTGGTTTGTTGGCGCATTCGGGTTCGCGAGGATTTGGGGCTTCAATCGCCAGACATTATACTGATTTGGCAAAGGAGCAATCAAATTTGCCATCGAATATGAGACATCTTGCATGGTTGGATTTAAAAGAAGATGCAGGTAAGGAGTATTGGATGTCTATGAATTTGGCAGGGGATTTTGCAATAGCATGCCATGATCAAATTCACAAAAATGTGGCTCGAGATCTGGGTTTAAAGCCTTTGGCTAAAATTCAAAACCATCACAACTTTGCTTGGAAAGAAATGATTGGTGGAGAAGAAATGATTGTACATCGAAAAGGTGCAACACCGGCACATAAAGGCGAACTTGGTATTATTCCTGGCTCGATGACGGATCCTGGGTTTATTGTAAAAGGTCTCGGAAACGAACAATCATTGAATTCCGCTTCACATGGTGCTGGTAGGAAGCATAGTCGAAAAGAGACTGCACACAGGTTTACCAATAGTGAAATGCGCAAGCACCTAAAACAAAATAGAATTCATTTGATTGGAGGATCAATTGATGAATCTCCCTTTGCATACAAAAAGTTGGAACAGGTGATGTCATTTCAACGGGAATTGGTTAAACCAATTGGGAAGTTTCATCCGAGAATTGTGAGGATGAATAGGCGTTGATTGGGAAAGTTGCGAATGACGAATTACGAATTACGAGG
>JAHDDD010000038.1:844-17897 GCA_020629535.1 Saprospiraceae bacterium | reverse complement strand
GAATACCCGAGATGGCTATGCTTTGAAAAAAGCATTGAAAGAAGGATTCAAAGTGGCAATCATTACAAAAGGTAAATCTCCAGGAGTTAAAGATCGACTTAAAGGCCTTGGAATAGAGTACATTTATGATGCAGTGGTTGACAAAAGCAAAGTCCTAAAGGAATTTGTACAAAAATCAGAAACCCAACTTTCGAACATTCTGTACATGGGAGATGATGTTGCAGATGTGGAAGTATTGAAAATGGTTGGTCTTCCTGCTTGTCCTCAAGATGCCTGCGTTGATGTGATCAATATCAGTAAGTTTATTTCTGCTCACAAAGGTGGTGAAGGAGCAGTCCGTGATGTGGTAGAAAGAGTTTTGCGCCTTCACGGCAAATGGTCATGATCAATTTCATTAGCCACCTCCGCCCCATAAATTTGGCATTAATCGCGATTACCCAATTTCTAATTTATTTCAAATTTCATCCTACTATTAATCTTGATTCTGGAGCTTTGAATTCAGTATTTCATTTTTCAATGCTTGTGATGAGCACCTGCTTGATTGCTGCATCTGGCAACATAATCAATGATTATTTCGACTTTAATATCGACTCAATCAATAAACCAAAAAAGCAAAAACTTTCCAGAAAGCAATTGATTAACTTATATTTCATTTTGATCTCATTGGGCTTCGCAATTTCCTTATACCTCGCCTTTCAAATGGACAAAGTACACTACATGTCCATTTATATCATTGCAGGATTATCACTTTTTCTCTATTCATATTCCTGGAAAGGAAAAGGACTTCCAGGCAACTTCATTGTGTCATTATTTTCAGCCGGAGTATTGGGAATTGTTTGGTTTGCATTTTCACCTTCATTCAATACAAATGCCGAAATATCAAATATTCTCATTTTTATGATGGGCTTAATTTTCCTTTCATCTATGGCTCGCGAAATCGTAAAAGACTGTCAGGACATAGAAGGAGACAGGCAGCAAAACTTAAAAACATTACCCATTTCCATCGGACCGGAAAAAGCAAAATTTTTTGCAGCCCAGTTTGTTCTTGCCATCATTGTATCTTGCATCTTGTGGGCTTCACAATTGGATTCATTTCAGTATTCAATATCACAAATATTATTGGGCGTCGTTACTATTTTGTCACTGGTTATCTTTATTGATATTTTGTCATCTAAAACAACCTCAAGCTTCAAAAGGAATGCGACTGAATTAAAAATCCTGATGCTCATCGGTTTAATTTATTTTTACTTTGCCTAATCATGAAACAATTTGACAATTTAATATTGGCCAGTCAATCTCCAAGACGGCATAAACTTTTAAAAGAAATGGGCTTTGAGTTTGAGATCATGAGCATTGATGTCGACGAATCTTATCCCAAACATTTGCCTTCATTGGAAGTAGCAGAATACATTTCAAAAAAGAAAGCGGAGCAGTATACAGAGCATATTAAACCCGGCACCACATTAATAACTGCGGACAGTGTTGTCATTCTGGGAGAAAAAATATTGGGCAAACCCAAAGACATGGGCCAAGCCAAAGAATATTTAGAAAGTCTTTCTGACACTTTTCATGTTGTTGTGACGGGGGTTTGTATATGTTCAGTCGAAAAACAAATTTCATTTTCAGATGTCTCAAAAGTGTTTCTCAACCCAATTTCTGATGAAGAAATACATTTCTATTTAGAAAATTACAAACCATTGGATAAAGCTGGTGCGTATGGAATTCAGGAATGGTTTGGTCACAACAAGATTGAGAAAATAGAAGGAAGTTACACGAACATAATGGGCTTACCAACGGGAAAATTGTACGATGCCCTCATGTCATTTTAACCGCCATCTTAGACAATGCCAATCACCTCTTTTTCTTCCATCAACATATTCAAAGTATTTTGAAAAAGCAGGAAAAATAACTGGCAAGTCCACATCTAAAATGCCAGAGATAAGAAGTTCTCCACCTGTATCCAGATGGACCGGAAGCTTCGAAGCGCTGTCTAACAAAACTCGTCTGTTGATGTTGGCTAGAATCACGTTGAACTTCTGATTAGATGACAATACTTCAAGTCCACCTAATTTAAATTCCATTGAAGCTTGAGACAGTCCATTGATGTCAACGTGGATATTTGCATTTTCAATGGCTGGCTCTTCAATATCAACTCCAATGACAGAATTTGCTTTTTTTTGCATGGCAAATACCGACAATATTCCGGTCCCACATCCAAAATCCAACACAGATTTTCCTTCAAATTTCATTGAATCCATGCTTTGTATCATCATGTAAGTCGTTGCATGATGTCCGGTTCCAAATGCCATTTCAGGTTGGATCAATATTTCTGGAAGACCTTTGTCATTTGGAGCATGAAAGGCTGCTCGAATAAAGCAAATGCCTGGAATTTCTATGGCCTCATAATTTGATTCCCATTGCTTATTCCAGTTTTCATTGGGACAAAGCTTTGGATCTGAAACAGAATGTACGCCATTGATATTTTTGAATTTTTTGGTCCATTGCTGGGCAGAATCAGGATTCTTTACATAGACCAAAAAGCAATCGTCAAGTTCCCTTAATGCATCAACTTCTTCGTATACAAGCATAGCGTTGACCACTTCTTCAAGTCCAGACTCGTACTCGACTGTCCATTCGTACCAACTATCCATTTCCTTTGACTTTGGATGCTTTTAGTGTATTGAGCATAAGTGCGGTGACCGTCATGGGACCGACTCCACCTGGTACGGGAGTTAGATAAGAGGCCTTCGAGGATACATCAATGAAATCGACATCACCCACCAATCGATAGCCTCTTTTTTTCGAGCTGTCTTCCACTCTGTTGATTCCGACATCAATCACAACCGCTCCTTCCTTTATTTGGTTTGCTTTGACAAAACTTGCTCGACCAATAGCAGCAATGATGATGTCCGATTCTGCTAGTAAATCATCGAGATTTTTGGTTCGACTATGGGCAATGGTGACAGTAGCATTTCCTGGATTTCCTTTTCGTGAAAGTAAAATTCCGATAGGCGTTCCAACAATATTGCTTCGCCCCAACACCAAGACTTTCTTGCCTTCTGTCTCTATCTGATAACGCTCAAGCATCAACAATATTCCATATGGAGTTGCTGGCAGATAAGCTTCCATTCCTTGGGCCATGCTTCCAAAATTGTAGGGGTGAAACCCATCAACATCCTTTTTGGGATCAATAGCCAAGGTCACTTTGTCAGGATCAATATGTCTCGGCAAAGGTAGCTGAACAATGAATCCATCCACGTCAGAATTCTGGTTGAGTCCATTTACTATTTCTAGCAATTCTTCCTCAGAGATGTTTGCATCTTTCTTGATAACCGTTGATTCGAAACCAACTTCATCACTGTATTTTACTTTGTTTTTTACATACGATTCACTCGCCGGATTATCGCCCACAATGATGGCTGCGAGGTGAGGTATATTACCGCCTCGACCTCGTATCTCATCAACTTCCGTTTTTATTTCAGCTTTAATCTGTGTTGCCAGATCTTTTCCATCCAATAGAATCATGCAAAATTTGAGTTTGGTAAATAATAATTAAGATACATCTTGTAAACAGAGAAGACCAATGATGCCAATGTTATACCTAGAAAACAACCAAAGAAAATATCCAAGGGATAATGAACTCCAACGTAGACTTGGGCAACCGAAATAAATGCTGCCCATACAAACAATAAACTGGTCAACTTTCGATTCCGTTTTCCAAAAATGAGAAAAAGAATTGTTGCAACGGCAAAATGATTTGTGGCATGTGACGAAGTAAAACTAAATCCTCCCCCACAACGAACTCTCAATTGAACCGTGTCCAGGTTAGATTCTTTGTGACATGGTCTCGGTCTTTCGACCAATGGTTTTATGATCTTGCTACTCATGGTGTCCGAAAAACCAACTGTAGCTAAAACCACCAACAATGCTGTCCAATTGAAATACATCCGATTTAACAACAAGAAACCAATGATAAAAACATAGAATGGAATCCAAAATTTTTGATATCTAATAGGTACCAAGATCAGATCAAACAACTGATTAGACATGCTTTGATTAATCAAATTAAACAGGTAGATATCAATATTCAGAATGGTCTCCAGAATTCGTCGTTTTATGGACCTCAAAATTAGAAAAAGCATTGAATCTGACAGCAAAGCCTTCATTTTAAAAATCCATTAAATATTAACACAAATTGGCCTCGCAGATAAAGAATAATTACCACCTTTGAAGCAAATTGCACTAACGTGAGTTTAATTAAATCCATTTCTGGAATAAGAGGAACCATTGGAGGAGAAATCGGCGAAAATCTCACCGCCATTGATATTGTAGAATGTACAGCTGGTTATGGTTGGTGGCTATTGAAAAATCACAAAAATCCGACGGTCATTGTTGGACGAGACGGCAGAATTTCTGGAGAATTGGTTTCAGGACTAAGTATCAATACCCTTCGATCACTTGGCGTGCATGTCATTGATCTAGGATTATCTACGACACCGACCGTAGAAATGGCAGTTACCCAACATGATGCCCAAGGTGGAATCATATTCACCGCCAGCCACAATCCAAAAAATTGGAATGCCTTGAAGTTCTTAAATGAAAAAGGAGAGTTCATTTCTGCAAAAGACGGAGAAAAGATTCTGAAGTACATTCGAAAAAAGAAAATGAACTTCGCAGAGGTGGATTCCTTAGGCAGGTATGAATCAAAACCAGACTTTTTTGATAAACATATCTTCGCAATACTAGATCTTGACATCATAGACACCGCTTTAATCCGGTCCAAAAATTTCAAAGTAGTCGTTGATTGTATTAATTCGACTGGAGCATTGGCTATACCAAAATTGTTGGATGCATTAAACTGCAAATATCATCTCATCAATAAAGAACCCAATGGAGAATTTGCACATACACCAGAACCGTTGCCCCAAAACCTTACTGAATTAATGTCAAAGACAAAATCCAAAAAGGCGGACCTTGGCATTGCAGTAGATCCTGACGTAGATCGTCTCGCCTTGGTATCAGAAAATGGAGAATACTTTGGTGAAGAATATACTTTGGTGGCCTGCGCTGATTTTGTATTGAGTCAAGAAAAAGGCAATACGGTTTCTAATTTATCTTCAAGTAGAGCATTGGCAGATATCACCGAAAGAAGAAAAGGAAAATATTTTGCTTCCGCTGTTGGAGAAGTGAATGTGGTTTCGATGATGAAAAAGAAAAAAGCCGTCATCGGTGGAGAAGGAAATGGAGGTGTGATTTATCCAAAACTGCATTACGGAAGAGATTCACTTGTGGGCATAGCCTTCATCTTAAATCATATGGCTCAGACAGGATTGTCACTTTCTCAAATCAGACATACCTACCCTTCCTATGTGATGATCAAAAATAAGATGAAATTGACCTCAGACGATGCACTGGAAAAGATGTTCAAAAAGCTTAAAAAAGAATTCAAACACGAAAAAATCAACGACATTGATGGACTCAAAATTGACTTTAAAGAAGGTTGGGTTCATCTTCGAAAATCAAATACTGAACCCATTATCAGAATATATGCTGAATCGACTTCAGAAAAACTCGCAAATAAACTAATTTCGAAAGTCCAAAGCAAGATTTCTTAACCATGAGCCAGCTAGAGCAATACTTTGATAAGTTCCGTAAAAATGTCATTGGCATCAATCAATGCTTCCAAACGCCTTTTGGATTAAAAAAGATTATATATGCTGATTGGACTGCCAGCGGAAGAATGTACGCACCCATTGAGAGGATACTTTCTCATCACATTGCACCTTTTGTTGGAAATACACACACTGAGACTACTGTTACAGGTTGCTCAATGACCCACGCATATCATCTTTCAAAAGAAATTATCAAACAACATGTCAATGCTGGTGAAAACGACATTCTGATTTCCTCCAATTCTGGGATGACAGGAGTGGTCAACAAATTCCAACGAATCCTCGGTCTGCGTATTCATGAAAAATTTAAATCAGGCATCAACATTCCTAAAGAAGAAAAACCAATCGTCTTTATAACCCACATGGAGCATCATTCTAATCAAACTTCTTGGTTAGAAACATTGGTGGATGTCGCCATCATCGATCCTGACGAAAATGGTAGAGTCAACTTGGATCACCTGAAAACATTGTTAGAAAAATTCAAAGACCGGAAAACAAAAATCGCTGCCATCACATCCTGTTCAAATGTGACAGGAATCAAAACACCATATCATGAAGTGGCAAAATTAATGCATCAACATGGAGGACTTTGCTTTGTTGACTTCGCGTGTTCAGCACCTTACATTGATATTGACATGCATCCCGATGAAGAAGCATATCTCGATGCGATCTATTTTTCTCCACATAAATTTCTAGGTGGACCTTCTAGCTCTGGCATTTTAATATTCAATCAGAAACTTTACAACAACAAAATTCCCGATAATCCAGGAGGTGGAACTGTAGATTGGACAAATCCTTGGGGTGAGCATAAGTATCACGACGAAATTGAAGCAAGAGAAGATGGCGGCACACCTGCTTTTATACAAACGATCAGAGTTGCACTTTGTGTTCGTCTTAAAGATGAAATGGGTGTTGATAAAATTTTAGCCAGAGAAAAAGAACTCCTAGACATGGTCTGGCCAAAGTTGGACAAGACCCCCGGTTTGCATGTATTGGCTGGAAATTGCCGTGACCGCTTAGGAGTTATTTCCTTCTATATCGAAGATCTTCACTATAATCTTGGAGTGAAATTATTGAACGATAGATTTGGAATACAAGTGCGTGGTGGATGCTCTTGTGCCGGCACCTATGGACATTATCTATTGAATGTAGATCAGGATTATTCTAAGAGTATTACCTGCAAAATTAATGAAGGTAATCTTGACGAAAAACCCGGTTGGATCAGAATGTCTATTCACCCAATCACAACAGATCAAGAACTCCAATTCATACTTGATTGTATTCATGAGTTAGCACTCTTTCATCAAGAATGGGCACTCGACTACGAATACAACCCTAAGTCAAACGAGTTCTGCTTCAAAGGATCTGAAAGCAACGAAATGGAATTGGTAGAAGAATGGTTCAGTCAATCACTGGTATAAATGGATAAGAAAATTTATCTCGATTATGCTGCAACTACTCCTGTTCTGCCCGAAGTGAGTGAACGCATGTATGAGATTTTAAAAAATGATTTTGGCAATCCTTCATCTATACATCACTATGGAAGAATTGCGAAAACCATTGTGGAAGATGCCAGAAAAGTAATGGCAAATTATCTGGGAGCATCTATCGGTGAAATCTTTTTTACCTCTGGTGCCACAGAATCTACACATACCATCTTTTATTCTTCTGTCAATGATCTTGGGATTGAAAGAATCATCTCTTCTAAGGTGGAACACCATTGCACATTGCACACATTGGAACATCTGCAAAAAGAAAAAGACATCGAAGTTGTACTCCTAGATGTTGAGAAGTTTGGACTCGTCAATCCAGAGATACTGGATTCAGAATTAAAGAAATCATCAAAGAAAACTTTGGTCACTCTCATGCACGGCAACAATGCATTGGGATCCTTGCATGACCTAAGTTTGATTGGCAATATTTGCGAAGAAAACGATGCACTCTTTTGTGTTGACACAGCACAAAGCTTTGGAAAGTACAAGATCAATGTGGAAGAATCTAAAATAAATTTTCTGACAGCTTCAGCCCATAAACTTTTCGCACCGAAAGGCACCGGTGTCCTGTATGTGAAATCTGATAATATCATCAAACCACTTTTCCATGGAGGAGCACAGGAACGAAACATGAGAGCCGGCACAGAAAATGTTCATGGGATCGCGGGCTATGCCACTGCACTGCAAAGTGCCCTTTCGGAAATGGAAGACCGAAACAACAAACTTCACGAAATAAAATCTTATGCCATTGAAAGACTTAGCGAGATCGATGGTGTAACTTTTAACGGAAGTATTGATCCAGAATATTCAATGCAACATGTATTAAGTGTGTCATTTCCTCCATCCGAAAAATCTGATATGATAATGTTCAATCTTGACATCGCTGGTATCTGTGCATCTTCAGGTAGTGCCTGCAGTTCAGGCGTTGAACAAGATTCGCATGTTCTTCAAGCCATTGGTCATGACCCAAAACGCAAGACCATTCGTTTTTCATTTGCACATTACACCACAAAGGAAGAAATCGACTATCTCATTGAAACCTTGAAAAAAGTTTGTTAATGTCAAAGCATGAAAAATTCATGCGACGTTGCATTGAACTTGCCCAATTGGGTGGTAAAAGTGTGAAGACAAATCCACAGGTCGGTTCTGTTCTTGTTTATGAAAACCAAATCATTGGAGAAGGATTTCATAAAGGGTTCGGAGAATTTCATGGAGAAAGAATGGCCATTCTCGATGCAAGAAAAAGACATCCTTCATTGATCAAAGATTCAATTTTGTATGTAACGCTCGAACCATGTTGCACACATGGCAAAACCCCTCCATGCCTCGACTTGATACTTACAGAAAAAATCAAAAAAGTAGTCATCGGAACCGTAGACCCAAACCCGTCTGTCGCTGGCAAGTCCATTGACCGGATGAAAAAGGAAGGCATTGATGTTCAAAGTGGAATCCTCCAAGAAGATTGCGAGCAACTCATAGCCCCTTTCAAAGCACATTTGTATAAGAGACCGTATGTGATCTTGAAGTGGGCACAAAGTCAAGATGGCTTTATTGGCAAAAAAGACCAACAAGTTTGGTTTTCAAACGAATACTCTAAAATGCTGGTTCATAAATGGAGATCTGAAGTTGATGGCATCATGGTGGGTACAAATACGGTCCTCGTTGACAATCCAAGTTTAACCACAAGAAACTGGTATGGAGAGAATCCCACCCGTATAGTGATTGATCGTAGATTACAAATTGCAAAGACGGCCAATGTTTTGGATGACTCTACTGACACATTGATCATGAGTGCAGAAACACCTAAAACAGAACTTTTAAAAACCAAATTTATTAAAACAGAAACTTCAGAATTAGATGAATATCTGAAAATTTTGTTCGCAGAAGGCATTTATATACTCTTGGTGGAGGGTGGAGCCAAATTGCTCAAAAGTTTTGTCAAAAATGAGCTTTGGGATGAAGCAAGGATCATCAAAACTCCAAAAAATATTGAAGAAGGTATTAAAGCACCCACTGTAGAAGGGAAATTGGTCCAACAATGGCGTTTTGACGAAGATTATATATTAAAAATTTTGCCTCGGTGACATGTAAAAGTTAAAGTAATTTTAAAGAATAGCTTGGTGATATACAACGTTTTGGATAACTGGTTTACTTATTGTTACTTTGTTATCAAACATGTTAGTTTTAAACTTGCAATGGTAAAAATCCCTTTCATATTAACTCTGCTCTTCTGCTCAATATTTTCATTATCGGGTCAGGACAAAATCAATTGGCTCACTTGGGAAGAAGCCATGGAAAAGAATAAAGTGGACGGAAAAAAGATCGTCGTAGACGTCTATACTGAATGGTGCGGATGGTGCAAAAAAATGGATAAAGCCACCTTTGAAAATCCGATGATCGTTCAATACATCAATGAAAATTACCACGCTGTAAAGTTTGATGCAGAACGCAAAAAATCCATTGTCTTCAACGAAAAAGAATACAAATTCATCCGAAGTGGTCGTAAAGGCTATCACGAACTAGCCTTCGAATTATTGGGAGGTAGATTGAGCTACCCTACCGTTGTTTTCCTTGATGAAAACTCTACCGTTATCCAACCCATCAAAGGCTATCAGGATTCGTACACTTTTGATATGATAATGAGGTATTTTGCTGAAGATCATTTCAAGAAAACGCCTTGGAAAAAATTTACTGCAGATTTCAAACCGCAAGCAGAAGCCATTCCTGTAAAAGGGAATTAGAAAAATTGCAGACGCAATTTTTCTAATTCAATGTACATTACAGAGATGAATCTATGCATGCCCAATAATTCTCCCATTTCCTCATTATCGAATCTCTCATCATCTCATTAAAATTTTGGCTTACCAAAATTTATTACCATCTCTTTCTGCCAGTCAATACTCCAAACAATGCCCTTGCACCTTCTCTAGCTATCTTTCGACCAATGCTTTTAGTGGTTCTGTTATTTAGAATCGCCTCAAATGTTGATGGCTCTTCCGACTCCTTCTTTTGTGCTTTTTCTGCCTTAGCAGCTGCTTTTGCTTCTTCTTTCTGAGTCTCTTCAGCTTCAACCTCAGCAGTAAGATTTGCGATCTTCGCATTCAACATTTCATACGCACTTTCACTATCTATTTCTTCATTATATTTTCCAACAATCTCTGACCTACTGATGATTCCATCAATTTCAAGATCTGTCAAAACACCCATGCGCGATTGGGGAGCCCTCATAAGAGTGTGAACCAACATGGTCGGAATCCCTTTTTCATTGAGTGCTGTCACAAGTGATTCTCCAATTCCCATCGTGGTCAACATCTCATCAACTTTATAGTAGTCAGAGATTGGAAAATTCTGAGCAGCTTGTTTGATGGCTTTCCGGTCTTTTGCAGTAAATGCTCTTAAAGCGTGCTGAATCTTGAGTCCCAATTGACCAAGCACATCTTCAGGAATGTCATCCGGATTCTGAGTAATAAAAAATATCCCTACACCTTTTGAACGTATCAATTTTACAATAGACTCGATTTGATCCATCAATGCTTTTGATGCTTCTTCAAATACCAAATGTGCCTCATCAATAAAGATAGCAAGTTTGGGTTTGCCTGCATCACCTTGTTCAGGAAGCGTGCCGTAGATTTCAGCAAGCATCTGAAGCATAAATGTGGAAAACAATTTAGGCTTATCTTGAATATCAGTAAGCCTCAAAACTGAAACCATTCCTTTGCCATTTTCATCGGTTCTTATCAGATCTTCAATATCAAAAGAGCGTTCTCCAAAAAATTTGTCTCCACCTTGGGTTTCGAGTTCAACCAAGCTTCTCATGATGGCAGAAACTGAAGAAGATGCCACTCCACCATATTCTCCTTCCACTTTATCTTTACCTTCTTTTGAAATATACTGCAGGACTTTCTTTAAATCTTTCAAATCAAGCAAAGGCAAATTATTGTCATCGCAAAATTTAAAAGCGATGGCCATTACACCTTGTTGCACATCTGAAAGTTCCAGAATTTTTGACATCAATACTGGACCAAATTCCAAAACAGTGGCTCTAAGTCGGGCTCCTTTCTCCTCAGAAAGTGTCAAAAATTCCACTGGGCTTGATCCTGTTTCAAATGCCAGTCCCATTGATCCATGACGTTCATCAATTTTTGGATGCCCTTCTCCTGGCACAGCAATCCCGCTCAAATCTCCTTTGATGTCCATGAGCAATGTTGGGACACCTTTAGCAGACAATTGCTCAGCAAGTACTTGGAGTGATTTTGTCTTTCCTGTACCTGTCGCTCCAGCGATCAGTCCGTGCCTATTTAAAGTCTTCAATGGTAATTTTACATGTGCCCCATTTTGCACTTCACCATTTAATATCGCTCCACCTAATGTGATCGAATCTCCTTCGATTGCATATGAAGCATTTAATTCCTCAATAAATTTGTCGTTAGCCATATTTAAATATTATTGTTTATTCCAGTGATTAATTCTTTGTTGGTATTTGCTTTCATTAAATGCCCATCCTTTACCATCAATTTTAGATTCAGCTTCTTCACTCAATTGTGAACTAAAAAAGTCAATTCCTGTCTGCTTTTCGATTTCATCGATTGACACCAAATATTTATTAAGGTGTTTATTGCTCAATGTGTTAGGAATGATAAAACTGGCACTACTTTCCGTTCCTTGTTCAACAATGATCTTGTAGAAAGCATCTGGAACACCAACCTTATTCTTCTTACCTATGGTTTCATAATCATCATCATAAAATATTGGACCTGTAACAACGTACACTGCATCCTTTTTGTAAGCCCAATCACGTGTAGTTTCTTCCAACTCCTTCCAGATCCCATTATTAAAAGGTCTTGGTTGTGGACTCATGTTACTCATATAGAAACATTCACGCATTGCATCAGATGAAAACGCCATATCTCCTGCAGGAGCCAAATGCCCTCGAGTAAACCCAGAATGACTATAATCAGAATGTTTTGCAGACTTTGTGCGCACGGCAGGATCTTCATTAAAACGTTTGGCCCGGGGCACGTTTTTAACCTGCAATGAAGCTTTTGTCAATTCATATGCTACCCAATCTGCTTGTTCCTTCTTTTCATTGTACGCCAATGAATAATAGCTATGATGAACTATGTTGTCATTGGATGAAACCGGCAGAAAACTGCGGTCATGAGACTCTATTTTTGCAGCATTATTATAATCAGCGGTGCTTCGAGGACCTGATCTAGACCCATTGTCTGAATCCATCATCTTAGGTATTCCATAAAAGCCTCCAGCTAAGAGTGCGATCAATAATACGGTGATTGAACTGATCTTACCCATCCAACCATCTGCTCCTCTTCCTTTCTCGTGATTTTGTCTAAATTTAGCCATACATTATATGAGACGTAAAAATAATATTTTGGACATTTTTAAAAATTTCAGATTCTAATATATTAAAAACTCATATACTCAATATTTGAATATGAAATTGTACTTTTGTGCCCAGCAATTGAACCAGCCGGGATGTCCGAGAACCTAAATCACCAAACGAAACTGAGACACGTGGCCGTTTCCGGCAATATCGGAGCGGGAAAAACCACCCTTTCTACCCTTTTATCAGAGCATTATAATTGGGAAGTGCACTATGAAGACACTTCTACAAATCCTTACTTAAGTGATTTTTACAATGATATGCAGCGTTGGTCATTCAATCTTCAGATATATTTTTTAAATTCTCGTTATCAACAAATCCTCGATATTCGAAAAGGAGATAAAACCGTGATTCAAGATCGGACCATCTATGAAGATGCAAATATCTTCGCACCAAACTTACACGAAATAGGATTGATGGAGAAAAGGGATTTTGACAATTATTATGATCTATTTAAAACCATGTCGGCCCAAGTCAATGCTCCTGATCTTTTGATTTATCTCAAAGCCAGCATACCTACATTGGTCAAGCACATTGACAAAAGAGGACGAGATTATGAAGGAAGTATAAGCCTGGACTATCTTAAACGTCTGAATGCAAAGTATGAAGAGTGGATCGAAACCTATCAAGAAGGTCCATTGCTCATAATACCCGTCGATGATCTTGATTTTAAAAATAGTCCAGAGGATTTAGGAAACATCATTGAAATGGTCGATGGTGAACTTCATGGTCTTTTTAACGTTGGATAAAGACAGCATTTCATTTTATGGATTATAATTCATTACTAACTTTCTGCAAAGAAAACAATACCGAATTGGTAGCAGTCAGCAAAACACGCTCTGTTGACGAGATCATGACTCTGTATAATCTAGGACAAAGACATTTCGGTGAAAATCGTGTGCAGGAATGGAGAGAAAAAAAAGACCTACTCCCTGATGACATTCAATGGCATCTGATTGGTCATTTACAAAGCAACAAAGTAAAATATCTAATTCCAGAAATACATCTCATACATTCGGTGGACTCATTGAAGCTGGCCGAGAAAATCAACGATGTTTCAAAATCAAAGAATGTTACAACAAATATTTTGATACAATACAAAGTTGCTCAGGAAGAAAGCAAATTTGGACTCGATGATCAAGAAGAAAATGCGCTCATCGAATTTCTCAGAACCGCAGTAAACATAAGAGTAAATGGCATCATGGGAATGGGTACTTTCACCAGTGATGAATCAGTCCTATCTAAAGAGTTCACAACTTTGATTTCCATCTTTAAGAGATTGAAGAATGAGCATTTTATCCAAAACGAGAATTTTAAGATCAAGTCAATTGGCATGTCAGGTGATTACAAATTGGCCATTGAGCATGGCAGCAACATGGTAAGGATCGGTAGTCTTCTTTTTAATTCTTTATAAACTTTCTAGCTTCTCTTTTCTCTTCTTTTGTTGCAACCAATACATACGTACCGTTAGCAAACCCACTTATGTCTAATTGTGAGAAGGGAGAAGTGACCCATCTTTCCTGAAGAATATGTCCAGAGATTGACCTCAAAGTTATATGAAATGGAGGTTCCCAATTGTCGTTCCCATGAACAACGATCCATTCACTTGCTGGATTTGGATAAACCAAAAGTGGATCATCATCATATTGATCTCCTTCAAGTTTATCAATCCATTTTGCTAAGGAATCAATATATACTTTGTCCATAAGATTCCGCGAAAGTGGAGGCATCTTATTATCGTCATCACTTGCATCTCTAATCCATAATTCTGAAGCAGCGTGGTCTCCAGCTTTTATAATAGTGCCGTTTGGATTGGATGCATGACTTTGGGTTGGGAAATCTATGAAATTTCTCAAACTCCCGTGGTAATTGAATTTTAAATTTAAATCGACGTTTGGAATTCCACCTTCTCTATGACACGATGCGCAGTTCGAATCAAGATAAGATCTAATTCTTAGCTCCAAATCAACATTTTCATCATCAATGGCATAGGCTTTTTCCAGTCCATTTAATGTATTGATTGGCGTTCTAAAAATATTTAGATCATTAAGATCTATAATTTGATTGTCAAGGCCACCTTCATGGTAGCTCCCATTCAATTGAATGGTTTTAAATCCTAAAACATAATCAGCTGCACTATTGTGGCATTTGAGACATTGATCCCTTCCGGGGAAATCCCACGTTTGAGTAAACATCAATTCTCCTTCGTCAAATATGTTTAACTCTCGCGACTCTGCAGATGTTATTAGATAAGCATCTGTGCCTGCTTCATTCCATCGATAAGTGAGTCCATATCCTACATTTTGATCCGTAATGACAAAGAAACGAGTCTCCAATCGCGTACTCACTTCTGGATTGGAAATGTCAGTAGGCAATTCAAAGTGTTTTATAAATACGGTCCCAGGTGGAAATTTCCAACTTTCTTCTTTTGAGAATTTTATTTGCTCGTTTATAGGATCATTGAATATGCCATCATTTGGCAAGGCGATCCATCTTTTTTTGATGGCTCCATCTGACCACAAAGGAGAATTCACATTGTATGCCATTATACCAGACCGGACAGAAAGAGATTGCATGTCAGTAAAAACTCCTAATTTAGATAAAGTCGATTCAGGATCTGGCACCAAATTATTTCTTTCAAGCTTCAGAATACGACCGGGAATCTGAGGTTCCGCTCCGATGACTGTGATATAAATATTTCCATCTTCCATTGGAAAAACGCCACTAATTCCGGCATCTTCAGGAAGGTCTCCAATGTGGCTTTCAATGTTATCAATAAGTACTTCAAGCTCTGGTTCTTGATTTTCATCGGTACTTAAACACATGACTCCATTAAATGTATAATCAGCCAGAATATATTTTGACTTCAAACTAGGAAACAGACCGCCATAGTAAACACCCCCGCCTATTACACAAGTACCAACGGTACGGTCGTATTCAAAATACGGAGTTTTATCTTCACCTACCAACACAGCTGTCTGCTCTCCTAAACCTGTAGGCTCCTGGCCCTCTTGGTAAGGCCATTGATAATTTGCTGCTTTTTCGATAATATTTATTTCTTCAAAACTAGAGCTACCAACATCACAGAGCCAAATTTTTCCTGTATGCTTATCTCTGTAAACTGAATATGGACTTCTCAATCCAAGACAATAAAATTCTTCAAGATTAGATCCTGACTCATCCAACCATGGATTGTCATTTGGGATGGAATACCCTTGGCTATAAGTGCCAGGTGCCCAACCATTGACAGGCGTCACATGTAATACAGGTTGCCTGCGAATCGGATGGCTTTTTTCAGGATCATTATCAATATCGATTCTAATCATCCCATTAAAGAATCCACCATCCAATCTTTGAGTAGAGACATCTAAATGTTCTTCTTCTCCTTCATCTCCAAACGACGCATACAAAAACCCGTCATCTCCAAAAAACAAACCTCCTCCATTGTGCCAAACTGAGCGGTCATATTGTTGGATTAAAATGACTTCTGAATCTTCGTCAAATCGCTGAACATTTTCATTCCATCTAAACTTTGATAGTCGATTATAACCAGGGTTGCTCCAAGCCGTTACATCTCCTGGTCTGAACCTATAATAAACAAATATCCATTGATCATCAGGAAATCCTTGGTCCCCAAAATTAGGATGCAATGCAAAACTAACACAACCAGCATCCGCTCTTCTGAAAGACCTATCTTTGATGTCAAGGATTACGTCTTGTTTATCATCAGAAATTCTGTACAACTCACCTTGTTTACTCAAAACCAAAAGATCTTCACTTTCAGGGAAGGTCTGAATATTGAGAGGAGACGGTATGCCATTGCCAGGTTCATATTCTACAACCTTCCAGCTGCCTGAAAATCCTGGAACCTGCTGTGGGAAAACTCCGTCCAAGTATGGTCCAATAGGACCTGGTGAAGGAGGACCTGAATCTACCCAAGACATGGCTATGAAAATAAGCGCGAGAAAAAATATAGATGGTTCTAATCTACGCATTCCGAAAATTAAAAATAAGGGCATTCTACACGAGCGATAAAAGAAAAATTCGATCCTCAATGTAAATGCCCAACAAGATTGGTTGCCCCAAAAATTATTTTTGCATTTTTTCGAGGTTGGCCATCATGTTTTGCATAGCTGCTGGATTCTTACTCATCTGATGCATCAATTTTCTCATCTGATCAAATTGTTTGATGAACATATTTATCTCGTGAATATTTCTTCCACATCCTTTTGCGATCCGTCTCTTTCTGCTCATATTCAACAATTCTGGCTGGTTCCTTTCCTGCGGAGTCATTGATTGTATGATCGCTTCTACTTTGTTAAAGGCATTGTCGTCAATATCTAGATTTTTGGTCACCTTACCCATACCTGGAATCATTCCAAGGAGAGATTTAAGATCACCCATCTTTCTGATTTGATTTAATTGCCCAAGGAAATCATTGAAATCAAATTTGTTTTTCTTGATTTTCTTTTCAATTCTCTTTGCCT
>JAHDDD010000038.1:0-834 GCA_020629535.1 Saprospiraceae bacterium | reverse complement strand
AAATTGCTCTTGGGCCTTTTCCACGAAAGTGACAATATCACCCATTCCCAATATACGTTGAGCCATTCTTTCTGGGTGGAAGACATCCATAGCATCCATCTTTTCACCATTGCTAATGAATTTGATGGGCTTACCCACTGTATATTTGACTGATAAGGCAGCTCCCCCTCGAGTATCACCATCTAGCTTGGTCAGCACGACGCCATCATAGTTGATGACCTCATTAAAGGCAGCAGCTGTGTTTACAGCATCCTGTCCAGTCATGGAATCAACCACAAACAATGTTTCGTTTGGAGATATTGCTTCTTTGATGTTAGAAATCTCGTTCATCATTTGCTCGTCTACAGCTAGACGACCAGCTGTATCGACGATGACAACATTGTAGCCTTCCTTTTGGGCATGAGCAATACCATTGAGTGCGATTTCGACTGGATTTTTATTTTCAGGCTCTTTATAAATTCCAGCACCTACTTGTCCAGCTACTACTCCCAATTGATTTATGGCCGCAGGACGATAAACGTCACAAGCCACCACCATGGGTTTGAGTTTCTTCTTATCTTTCAGATACTTAGCAAGCTTACCAGTGAAGGTTGTTTTACCTGATCCTTGCAAACCAGCGATAAGAATAACTGCTGGATTCCCTTTTGCATTTATTCCGGCAGCCTGCCCACCCATCAGCTCCACCATTTCATCCATCACGATTTTCACCATGAGTTCTCCTGGCTTCACAGATTTGAGTACATTTCTAGTACCCATTGCTTCATCTTTCACCTTATCGGTGAATTCTTTGGCTATCTTATAATTTACATCTGCACCGACGAGGGCACGACGAAT
>JAHDDD010000429.1 GCA_020629535.1 Saprospiraceae bacterium | reverse complement strand
CTAGGTCTTTCACACGCGCAGAATCTCCTAATCCTAGCGATGTTATGTCGACATACAATTCGTTCACGATATCTTTTGGAAGGCAAAGTACTTTCACTTTCCTCATCACAGTGACCAATTTACCACCTGCTCGGATGGCTTCGGATTCACCTTTCCATCTAACTGGAATTTCAACTTTAATTTTTTGATCATCGATCAATTTAAGAAAGTCGATGTGTATAATCTGGTCTGTAACTGGATGAAACTGCACATCTTTAACGATGCAATCGTGCTGGCCACCATCGACATCTATTTTGGCCAATTTGAATTCAGGGGTATAAATCAAGCTCTTTACTCCACCATGAGTGACGGAGATAGTGGTTGAACCATCTTTGCTATATAATACCGCAGGAATTAAACCATCTTTTCTTGTGGCTTTGTTGGCTTTTTTTCCTGTTCCTTGCCTTAGTTGTGCTGATACTTCTACGACTTGCATGATTATTCTATTAATCTGTTTGAAAAGGAGTGCAAATGTAATAATTTTTATGAATCAATGCTCATTTTTGAAGAAACAATGCAGCGATAGACTTGTATTCATGGACATTTCTGATCGCTCGAGCAAAAAGCTTTGAACAAGACAGAATTTCTATCTTCTTTGAATTTTGCTTTAACGGAATTGTATCAGTAACATAAAGTTTCTGAATGGGCGATGATTCTATGTTTTCGTATGCATTGCCCGAAAGGACTGGATGCGTACAAATGGCCCTTACACTCTTGGCTCCTTTTTCCATAATTGCCTCGGCTGCTTTTTTCAGTGTACCTGCTGTATCCACCAGATCATCCACCATAATCACATCACAACCTTCAACTTCACCAATGACCACTATTTTCTTGACCACATTGGCTTGCTGCCTTTCTTTATCACATATTACCAAACGCTTTTCAAAGTATTTGGCATAAGATCTCGCTCTTTTCACGCCCCCTACATCAGGAGAAGCGAATACCGTTTGACTTAAGTCCAATTTTTTGAGATGAGAAATGAAGATGGCTTCACTTGTCAAATGATCCAATGGAACATCGAAAAAACCTTGAATTTGGTCTGCATGAAGATCCATGGTCATCACGCGGTCTGCTCCTGCAGCTTCAATCATTTTCGCCATCAACTTTGCCGATATAGGAACCCTGGGTTTGTCTTTCCTGTCCTGTCTTGCATATCCAAAATATGGAATTACAACCGTGATATATCCAGCCGAAGCGCGCTTGGCGGCATCGACCATCAACAGCAATTCCATCATATTATCGGCTGGTGGAAAAGTCGAAGAAATGAAGAAAACATAATTCCCTCTCACAGATTCATTTATGATGGGCTGCATCTCACCATCACTAAATATTTTTAATTCTACATCTGAAAGAGAATATCCGTAATAATCAGCAATTTTTTCTGCGAGGTATTGAGAATTCCTGCCAGAAAAAAGCTTGACATCAGCTGCGGTATTCATTGATTGGTGCTTTAGGTACTTGGTTGCGAATGTAAGCATATATAATCTAATTGAATATCAATTTTGATAGAGAAATACAGCCAAAGCATTTAAATGTTTCAGTACTACTTGATCCAAAGAATTGTACATTTGGCCGCACTATGAAAGATGAAGAAAAAGCTAAAGCAAAATCCTTTGGGGTTTGGTCGACCTTGATCCTACTTGCGATGGTTTGGGGCAGTTCTTTCATCCTTATCAAAAAAGCATTGATAGCATTTATGCCTCTGGAGGTTGCAGCACTAAGAGTATTTTCCACTTTCGTGGGATTTATTCCGATCTTATTCATCAAATGGGGAGAAATCGATTGGAAAGAATGGAAGTATTTTCTCTTTGTGGGTCTTTCAGGAAGTGCCATTCCTGCCTTTCTATTTGCCATAGCTCAGACCAAAGTCAATAGTTCTGTAGCAGGTGTTTTGAATGGGCTCACTCCCATTTTTACACTGATCATTGCCTTTTTTATTTTTAAAGAAAAGATCAAATCAAATGCAGTCTTTGGAATTATAATGGGTTTCGTTGGCGCCAGCATGCTGATACTTGGAGGTGACAATACCGGCGGCACTACCAATATTTTATATGCTCTATTGATTGTCTTCGCCACAGTCTTTTATGCTCTCAATGTCAATGTCATTAAAGCTCATTTCAATCAGATGAATCCTGTAATCATATCTGCTGTTTCCTTTTCTTTATTGGGTCCACTGGCAGGAATTTATTTATTCGCAAGTGACTTTATCCCACATCTTACGGGTCACGAATATGGCTGGTATTCCTTGGTCGCGGTTGTTATTCTTGGTGTTGTAGGAACCGGTTTGGCTACCGTTTTATTTTTCAAATTGGTCCAAGAAACAGACGCCGTTTTTGCCTCTTCCGTTGCTTTTATGATTCCTGTTGTAGCCATCCTTTGGGGCATCTTTGATGGCGAGAGTTTTGTTCTTCTTCAGTTGCTTGGATTGATGTTGGTACTCACAGGAATATACTTGATTCGGGGGAAGGGGAATTCTTGAGATTGCTAAATTTTGAGATAGCGAAATCTTGAGATAGCAAATCTTGAGATAGCGAAATTTCATCAAGAAAAAAGGAACAAGAAACGCTATTTCGCTATTTCCATTTTTTGCTATTTCGCTATTTTCTTATTTTACTATCTCCCTATTTCAATCTTCTTCTGACATATAATTTCTTGAATATTGCACATAGGCTTGGGCTGTTCCTTTCAGGTAGACATCGGCTTGTCCAGAACTGAGTTTTTTGATTTTTTTAGCGGGAATGCCTGCGTAAATCCATCCTGATTCTAAGTGCATGCCTTGGGTGACGACAGCACCAGCAGCTACAATGCACTCTGATTC
>JAHDDD010000428.1 GCA_020629535.1 Saprospiraceae bacterium | reverse complement strand
AAACAAAAAAGCCCACTTTCGCAAGCGGGCCTTTTCAATTAAAAATTAAAGCTTCTTTATCTATGTCCAAACAATTTGCATTCGCAATTCGTTTGGGAAGATGTCTTATCTATTCAGTCAATTTGATGATTTCTTCTTCAAGTTCTTCTTCGTCACCAGGATTGTATCCGTTGTGAGACCAAACGATATTTCCTTCTTCATCGATCAAAAATGTTTGAGGAATGGTCTGGAAATTCAATGCTTGTTGAAGAGTTTGGTTTACATCTGATAAAACTGTGTATTCCCATCCTTTTGCAGTAACAACTGCAGGTACTTTAGCAAGACCTCTCGCATTGTCAATGGTAATGGCCAAAAAATCTACATTGTAATCTTCCTGCCAATCTGGATAAATTTCAGCAATTGCATCGAGTTCTCTTTTACAAGGGCTGCACCAAGTGGCCCAAAAGCTGATGACTGTAATTTTGCCTTGTCCGACATAATCCTGAATATCTACAGTTTGTCCGTCGAGGGTTTTCAATTTTGCTGAGGGGAACGTATTTGTTGGAGCCACAAATGCCGAAGAGATCGCAAATACGACACCTAATAGTAATACATTTAGAACTTTCATGTTAAGTGTTTAATTATGTACTTTTGAATGGTATAACTAATCTATGTTTTTAGCGTCTGAGATTCCAGTAACGGTAATGTCTTTAACTACAGTTTAACTGATAATCTTCGCAAATGTTAATGATATTTTGAAATGAACCAACGATTCCTTCTAATAATTTTTTGCGCTGTCTTACAAACTACCTTTTTGTCCGCTCAAGACCAAGGTGTATTTTCTGGCGGCTTTCAAAGTAATGCCAACTTTTTCATCAGAGATTCATTGATCGGAGCGGCCAATATTCCTCAGTATGATTTCCAACTTTTTGGAGCTGAGGCATGGCTGGATCTGGGATATTCTTACAAGGGATATCGGGTAGGTGTGCGATTTGATCTATTCAATAATTCGAATCTTTTCGACCCAAACAATTCATATTCTGATCAGGGCATTGGCAAATGGTACATCCAAAAACAAATGGAAAAGCTCGGAATCCAGGTCGGTTATGTCTATAATCAAATTGGCAGCGGCATCATTTATCGAGCCTATGAAGAAAGGCCTCAGTTGATTGACAATGCATTGGTTGGAGCTCAAGTGACCTATAGTATAAATGACAATTGGGTCGCCACCGGATTTAGTGGCAGACAAAGAAATCTATTTAGCACTTGGCCATCCATCGTCAAAGGTGGAAAGTTAGAGGGATTTATTTCATTGAATACGGGTACGGAAGAAGCACCAAAATTCATCAACTTCGCACCGGGTATCGGCATCCTAAACAGGACCCTCGACGATGAGACCATGAACAAAGTGATCGGTATCGTCAAAAACTATGTTGGCGACGAAAGATTTAAACCAGAATACAACGCATACGCATTCACGTTATATAATACAATGACCTTTGGCCCTATTTCTTGGTTTGTCGAAGGAGCATATAAAACAGAAGATACTTTTAGAGATCCATTTGCATTGAAAACAGAAATCAATGGTGCCCAAACAATCGGACGATACCAAAAATTGAGTGGGAATGTGGTCTATACAAGCCTTAGCTACGCAAAGAATAAATTGGGCATTACCCTAGAAGGAAAAAGAACAGAAAACTTCAATTTCAGAGCTGATCCTACGCTTACGCGAAATTTTGGGCAAATCAATTTCTTGCCACCAATGAATCGTCAAAATACATATCGATTGACGACCAGATATTCGCCGGCAACGCAAGATTTAAGTGAGATGGCAGTACAAGCCGATGTCAAGTACAGATTCAGTAAAGCATTTAATATCAATCTGAATTTTTCAAACATCACTGACCTCGATGGTGACCTTCAATTGTATCGCGAATTTTATGTTCAAGGACAGTATAAGTATAAGAGATTGTGGCAGCTGATAGCAGGTCTTCAACGTCAAGAGTACAATCAGGAAATATACGAAGTAAAACCAGGTGTTCCGATTCTCGAAAACTATGTGGCTTTTACTGATTTTCTTTACAAGTTTACAAGGAAAAAATCTGTACGTGCTGAACTTCAATATATGATCGTTGGAGACGATGAAAAAGCAGGCTTCAAGCAAGACTATGGCGATTGGGCATTTGGCTTGATCGAATTCAATATTCCGCATTGGTCATTTGTGGTTTCTGATATGTACAATCTTGATCCGGGTAAAAACGCTCCATCAGATTCCAACGGTGAAAAGCTGGATATCCATTATCCGAGAGTGGATGTATTCTACACAAACAAATCGAACAGATACGGTTTAAGCTATGTCAAGCAAGTCGAAGGTATCGTTTGTACAGGCGGTATTTGCAGATTAGAACCTGCCTTTAGCGGTTTTAAATTTTCTATCAATTCAACATTTTAAAAATGAAGAAACTAAGCATATTACTTATAGGGATTTTGTTTTGGAGTTGTGAAGAACAAATGGTTGTCTTGCCAGATGCCACCATTGAAACGAGTGGGAAATCTGTTATAATTGAAGATTTGACTGGCGTTGATTGTCCCAATTGTCCGGCAGGAAGTGCTGCGGCTGCATCCATCATTAGTTTGTATCCAAACAATGTCATTGCCGTAGGAATCCACGGTGATTTTTTGACCACTCCACTGCCAGAAAGTGCTTATGATTTTCGCACAGAAGAAGGTGTTGCATTTGAAGAATATTTTGCACCTTATTTTGGAAAACCTGCTGCTACCATCAACAGAGTTCAAATAGAAGGGCAATCAGAATTTGCGATTTCTGAACCATCACTTTGGTTGCAATATGTAGAAGAAGAATTACAAAAGCCACAAACCATCTCCATCGAACTTTCCAC
>JAHDDD010000427.1 GCA_020629535.1 Saprospiraceae bacterium | reverse complement strand
GAATTCATCAACTTCTGGCGTTAATTAGTTTTTTTAGTGAGGCTCGTATTTTTTCTGCACAGTTTGAGAGTTCTTCAAATTTTGTATTTTCAATATACCCTATATTCTTTGCTATCAATAATTGAGTAATTACTTCCGCAGTTGATCCTTTGGCGATGTGGAGAAATCTAATAGAATCCTGTGGATAATCTCTATCATCTCCTTCAGCAATGTTTGATGAAATTGACACAACGGCACGCTGAATTTGGTTCTTTAACCCGAAATCTTCATTAAAAGGTGCTGTTTTTGTAATGGAATATATTTCTGTAGCCAGTTCAACAGACTCTTTCCAAACGCGTAGTTCTTTAAAGTTTCCCATGATAGCTAATTTAAAAAAAGATAATTAATTAATATCTCCTAGTCCACTGTTTGCCGTCAACCGTCAACCGTCAACCGCTTCAGAAAGAACCTCATAAAACGAATACACATCTTCATACGAATTGTACAAGGCAACAGGAGCAACTCTGATCACATCAGGTTCTCGCCAATCAGCAATAACACCTCTTGAAGTGACTGCATCGAATAATTTGCGATCAGCATTTTTAACTTGAATAGATAATTGTGATCCACGTTGATTTGGATCAGAAGGAGTGACGATATTAACTACATCATCACCAAGAGAAGTGACAAGAAACTCAAGGAAGCCGGTCAGACGAATCGCTTTCTTTCGAAGGTTGTAGATACCTGCTTCTTCGAATATTTTGAGAGAGGAAAAGACAGCTGCCATAGCCATAATCGGCGGATTACTTAGCTGCCAAGCTTCCGTAGTAGGAATAGGATCAAATGCATCACGCATTTTGAATCGGGTCGATTTATTATGTCCCCACCAACCTTCAAAACGGGGAATATCTTTATCATCATGATGACGTTCATGAACGTATACACCTCCAAGTCCACCAGGACCAGAATTGAGGTACTTGTAATTACACCAAACAGCAAAATCACAAGCACTATCATGCAACTCAAGTGGAATATTACCGGCTCCATGCGCACAATCAAAGCCAACGAATGCACCAGACGCATGTGCCCATTCAGTGATGGATTTCATGTCGAAATATTGGCCTGTATAGTAATTGGTATTGCCAAGCATGACCAAGGCAATTTGATCTCCGTTCTGTTCGATGGTTTGCTTTATATCTTCATGTCTCAGACAAACTTCCCCTTCTCTAGGCACGAGTTCGATCAGACATTCTTTGGGATCAAGGCCATGAAACTTGATTTGCGATTCTGCAGCATATTTATCAGAAGGGAATGCATCTGATTCTATAACGATTTTATTCCTTTGACCTTTGGGACGATAGAAAGATACCATCATCAAATGCAAATTCACCGTCAAGGTGTTCATGACCACTACTTCTTCGGGTTTGGCACCTACGACATTGGCCATCGCTTTGGTCAAAAATTCATGATATGGAAGCCAAGGGTTCTTTGCATGAAAATGTCCTTCGACGCCCATGTTCTTCCAATCGATAATCTCTTGCTCGATATATTGCTTTGTAGATTTCGGTTGGAGACCCAAAGAATTTCCTGAAAGGTAAATAAACGGTGATCCATTTTTTTGCAGTGGCAAATGAAACTGATCACGATACTTTCGCATTGGATCATCCGAATCTAATTGTCTTGCAAATGCTAAACTATTTTGAAACTCCACTTTATCCAATTTTTTCTACGACTCCTGTTATTCGATTGAGGAAGTCATTTGTATTTCCACCGCAAAGCCAACGAACAACATTGTCATACCAAATTTCAGTATGTTGATCTTGGGTGATTACTCCTTCTTCTACTGCCAAGTCCAATAATTTTCCTGGGTAAGATGATTGAGCTTCGCTTTCCATTTCTCCCAACGGATATGGATCATCGAGTCCCAGAATTATCTGGTCGGTACCTTTTTGTCTTCGCACCATCAGGTCTAGTGAGAATGTATCGTGAACTAACGTATCGAAGTATATGTTTGCATGACCAATGGCTTTTCTTGGCCTGCTCATACCTTCAAACAAATCCGGACGACCATCAAATCCTTGGGTTCGTCGACCGATGTTGAGGTGATTCAATTGGCCTCCGTGGGCGAAGCAAACACGAATATTGGGATACTTATCATACAATCCATAAAGCGTGTAAAAATGATATGCATCTGCGCATTGTGCCAACATCCAGATTAGGTGGAATCTCCAGGCAGTATTTTCAAGTTGAATAAATTTCTCGCCATCATAAGGATGAATCTCAATGGCCAATTTATATTTATCAGCCATCTCGAAAATAGGTGCTGTCTCTTTGTCAAATATTCCACGCCAGGTTCCGATGGAATCCATATAATGGGTGGGAAGACAAAGTACCTGCAAACCCAATTCTTCTACACATCGTTCAATCTCCCAGCAGGCGCCATCGATAAAACCTGCATGTACAACAAACCCACAAGTAAACTTTGTAGGATGATCATGTTGGACCTTTGCATTGAAATCATTTTGGAAACGCAATGCATACTTCATGTCTCTGATACGCAAACCATTGCCATACAATTGGGATAGGTTTAGCACAACAGCATGGTCAATGTTGTTTCTACCCATCCATTCCAATTTCTCATTGAGGAAGAAACTGGAATCAGTGACTGGTCGCTTCCAGTTTTTTTGGAGCATATATCTCCTGTCATCATCTATCCAAAATATCTCTTTTTCTTTCAGATAACTTGGTATTTGCTCTGGGTATGGTAGCAAATGTGAATGACCATTGATGCGCAGTGTTTTCATTGATACAAAAGTAAACCAATTTTTGGATGAAGGTTACTACACGACGTGGGTTAACCTCTACTTTTTTGTCTACCACACAAAAAAGTAGACAAAAAAAGTCACCGTTG
>JAHDDD010000426.1 GCA_020629535.1 Saprospiraceae bacterium | reverse complement strand
AAACGAAACTTCTTTGTCTGAACATATTACTATTTAGCCAATGCTTCTTCTTGTGATATTCTTTCTTATTGTCTTAATGGTAAAAATAAAATAAATCTGCCCACAATCTCCTGTCCTGTTTCTTAATTCAAAAGCTCTAATGTCTGCTGTCTGATATCTGATATCTCAGTTGTCTGAAGTTTTTTCTAATCAAAAAAGAAAAGTCAAAAAATTACCTTTAGATTCGTAGCTCCAATTCTACCCCATGAGTGATTCAATCAAGCACGAATGTGGCTTGGCACTGGTTAGACTGCTTAAACCCCTTGATTACTATAGTAAAAAATATGGTACGGGCCTTTACGGACTCAACAAAATGCAATTGCTGCTGCAAAAGCAACGCAATCGTGGACAAGATGGAGCAGGACTTGCGTCTATAAAATTTGATGTCCCAGCCGGTAAAAGGTATATAAGCAGGAAGAGAAGTAATAATCCACAATACTTGAAGGATCTTTTTGATCAGGTCTACTCGCATTTTGAAGATTGTACAGAAGATCAAATCAAAGATGGAGAATGGCTTAAGGCCAATAAACCTTATATAGGAGAAATATATCTCGGTCATTTGCGGTATGGCACTCATGGAGTCAATACAATTGAAACTTGCCACCCATTTCTCAGACTCAATAATTGGATGACACGAAATTTGGTCATCGCTGGTAACTTTAATTTGACAAATGTTCATGAACTCTTTTCTGAACTGATCGAAATCGGACAGCATCCTAAGGAAAAGTCTGATACTGTTACAGTGATGGAAAAGATCGGTCATTTTCTTGATGATGAAGTTCAACGATTGTTTAATTGGTTTAAGGCTGAAGGCTATGACAATAAGGAGATCACAAAATTGATTGGAGAAAACCTTGATGTCCAAAGAATTTTGAGAAGAGCAACAAGACAATTTGATGGCGGATATGTGATGGCTGGAATGATTGGCCATGGAGATGCCTTTGTTCTTCGCGACCCACACGGTATTCGTCCGGTCCATTATTATCAAGATGATGAGATCGTGGTTGTTGCTTCAGAACGTCCGGCCATTCAAACCTGTATCGATGTACGTATCAAAGATGTCAAGGAAATTAAGCTAGGGCATGCATTGATCATCAAAAAAGATGGTACGGTTGAAGAAAAAGCTATTCGTGATCCGGAAGAAAGAAAGTCATGTTCTTTTGAGAGAATCTATTTTTCAAGAGGAACTGATCTGAATATCTACAAAGAAAGAAAACAGCTTGGAAAGCAATTATCAAAAAAGGTGCTTGAGGCTGTGGATTACGATTTTGATAAAACCATTTTTTCCTTCATACCCAATACAGCTGAAGTTGCATTTTATGGGATGGTTGAAGGGATTCATGATGAGCTAAATAAAATCAAGACAGAGAAAATTCTTGATTCAGATACACTCACAGCAGAAGAGCTGGAAAATATTCTAAGTCAAAAGCCCCGAGTTGAAAAGATTGCTGTAAAAGATGCAAAGTTAAGGACCTTCATAGCCGATGATGCCAGTAGGTCTGATTTGATCTCTCATGTGTATGATGTGACCTATGGCTTGGTCAACAATGAAATTGACACATTGGTGATGGTCGATGATTCGATCGTAAGAGGAAGCACTCTGCGAGACAGCATAATTCAAATTTTAAACAGACTTCATCCTAAGAAAATTATCATTGTAAGTTCCGCGCCTCAAATCAGATATCCTGATTGTTACGGCATTGATATGTCAAAAATGAGTGAATTTGTGGCATTCAAGGCGTTGGTAAACTTGCTCAACAAGGATGGCAAAGAAGATATGTTGGAAGCAACATATGAAAGGTGTAAAATGCAAATGACCATTGATGGCATACAACAAAAAAATGAAGTCAAAGTCTTGTACGACGAATATACCCTTGAAGAATTGAACGAAGAAATCGCAAGAATTCTCAGACCGGAAGGTGTAGACTGCGACATCCAAATTATATATCAGACTATAGAAGGCTTACACGAAGCATGCCCTGAACACACCGGTGATTGGTACTTCTCTGGCAATTATCCCACGCCTGGAGGAACGCGTGTAGTTAACAAATCCTTTATGAACTTCATTAAGAAAATAGACAAAAGAGCATACTTTTAATTATAATCTCTTATATTTAAGGCGTTAATATATTAATGTTTTATTTAATTCGTAGGTGATGAAGAAAGTAATAAACATTGCGATCTACTGTGTCATCATTATTGTAGTCTTTCTTTTATTCGGTTCAATGTTCAAAAAATGTGGTTCAGATACCGCTTCAATGGTTTCTGAAACTACGGACCATGTTAAAGAAAATATTGAGGAAGCGGGTGAAAAAATAGTCGCCACTGCAGAAGAAGTTGCCGATGAATTCGAGGGTGATGAAATAGATTACTCCTCAGACAATTCAGAACCAGATTACACAAGTTCTGAAGGAAATGATGAAGCAAATCCACAACCCAAGTATATTCCGCAAGATGATGAACCGGACTATACCACACCTGATCCTGAACCAGAAACAACGTATACACCTCCACCTGTAAAAGAGGATCCACCTGTCCGCAGCAGTGGTTCATCATCAGGAGACTACTTGCTTGTCGCAGGCAATTATTCACAGGAAGGCAATGCAGATAAGATGGTCAAACAACTGATCAGAATTGGATTCAATAATGCTGAAAAAGTAATCTTCGATGGATCGAGGTATTATACAGTTATTGCCGGTAGATATGGTTCTGGAAATGCTGCTAATTCAGCGCAAGCACAATTGACCGGAAGCGGCGTAGACTGCTACGTTCAAAAGAAACGACTCTAATGTGCGGCAGGTCTTCACTAACTGTTACTGAAAAGGAACTCGAAAAGAGGTTCAATGCCAGT
>JAHDDD010000425.1 GCA_020629535.1 Saprospiraceae bacterium | reverse complement strand
CAATATATCTACTGTGTTGGAATCTATTGATGAGCGATTTGGAGATCAGAATTTGGGTGCCGTTATTTTGAGCACGGATGGTATCTTTAATGAAGGAAAGAGTCCGATTTACGCAACTATTGACAATAACATTCCCATTGCTTCTATTGCCTTAGGTGATACAACCATTAAAAAAGATCTTTTGATCAGTACCATATTGCACAATAAAATTGCATACCTAGGTGACAAATTTAATGTACAAGTAGACGTCCAGGCCTTTAATGGCGTTGGTAGCCGATCGCAACTTAAGTTGTACAAGATCAAAGGAGACCAAAAAACCTTGCTAGAAACAGAAAGCATATCCATCAACAAAAACAATTATTTCAACACCTATAATTTTGAGTTGGATGCCAGCGAAGACGGAAACAACACCTACCGAGCAGAATTGAGCGCAATTAAAAATGAATCTACTGTTGTAAATAATGCCAAACGATTTTACGTCGAAGTTTTAGATGCACGACAGAAGATCTTGATTGTCGCAAACGCACCACATCCCGACCTCCGTACGATTAAGCAGTTGTTGGAATCCAACAAAAATTACGAACTAGAAATAGCCTATGCTAAGGATGAGATCAGTGCTATCGCACAAAAGGACATGGTCATTTTTCACGATCTACCAAGTGCTAAAAATGACATTACAAACCTAAATGCACAGCTCAAAAAAAGAAATATCCCTACTTTTTATATTGTTGGATCGCAAACCAATGTCAAAAAATTAAACCAGTTACAGTCATTGGTGACCATTAAGGGAGAAAATAAAAGTCAGAATGACGCACAAGCTATTTTGGCTACTCAATTTAATGGATATACCATCGACGACCTTACCAAGCAACGGCTAAAAAAGCTTGTTCCGCTTAAAGTGCCGTTTGGTGATTTTACGCCGTATAGTAAATCTGAGATTCTCGCCTATCAAAAGATTGGTAATGTTGAAACCAAGTTTCCCTTAGCACTCTTTTTAGAAGAACAGAATCAAAAGACGGCCATGCTTTTGGGTGAAGGGATTTGGAAATGGAACTTAACAGAGTTTGCACAATTTGAAAACAACGAAGCAACTGCGGATTTTTTGCTCAAAATGATTCAATATTTATCCCAAAAAGAAGACAAGAGAAAATTCCGTGTATTTAGTGCACAAAACAGTTATAAAGAAAATGAAGCGGTATTTTTTGATGCGCAACTCTATAATAAGAATTATGAATTGATTAATACACCGGATGCCTTTATTACCCTAAAGAACCAAAAGGGCAAACAATTCGAGTACACCTTTTCCAAAAATGACAATTATTACAAATTGGACGCAGGGCGTTTTTCTGAGGGCAATTACAGCTATGTTGCACGAACAAGTTTTGCTGGCGAACAATATGAAGCAAAGGGGAAATTCGCTGTGCAAGCGATCGAAAAAGAACAATACGATCTTACTGCAAGACACGATCTTTTATACGCACTGGGAGAAAAAACAGGAGGAAAAGTATTTTACCCCAATACCATTCATGAGATCGATGATTATCTGGCAAATGAAAAGGTATTGAAACCGCTATTGATTCAAAATTCGTCAACAGAAAAACTACTCAACATCAAATGGCTCGCCTTGGCAATTGCATTTTTATTGTTTATCGAGTGGTTTTTACGAAGATTTTTTGGTCATTATTAGGCTTCCAATAAAAGCTGAGTAGATACGCTTTCCAAAGCGCTACATTGATTTAAGACGATAAAATCGCAAACAGGGTCTTATTTATATTTAATAAGCCATTCTTTCGTAGTTAAAGAATCTCCAGCGATCAATCTGTCAAAACTGTTGTCTGTAAATACCACTTTGTTTCCGTCGATTTTCGCATTGCTATCGTTGGTAAATAAAATTTGACCGGGTGCATGGACAACAGTTTGCGCCTGATTACCAAACATCATTTCCATCATCATCATCATTTCCTTTCCGTCTTCTGACATGTCTGCTTGTTCTTTCATAATACGAATTGAATCAATATCGTTCATCATCTCTTCGGTCAACTCTCCGCTCTTTTGCAGCTCAGCAACTATATCAATACGTGGTATGCGAATGACTTTATTTTTTATATCTGTATTGGCTTGTACAAACATCATCTGAAGATCTTCCTCAGTTGCCATTGCTGCCATTCCAGCGGCACCATCACCATGAGCTCTAGCATCCATCATCGTCATCATGGTTTTTTTGAGATCTTCTTGATCCTTGTAATTGAAATTCATTTTCATGAATGCCTCTTCCTTCGATTTGTCCATTGCAATTCTCATAGAAATATTCTTTAACTGCTCTGGGTTGCTTAATTGGCTCAGTACTGAATCAGGAAAGACATCGTAAAAGTGAATGGTAGAGTCCATTAGTTCGTTTTCCTCTTCTACCATCATTGAATCTTGACTTTCAGTATTGTCTTCTTCTGACTTAAAGGCCATTTCCATCATAGACATCATACTGCCCAGATCAAAGGTGCATTCCATCTTGCCCGATCCATCTTTTTCAACCCATAGTTCAGTCATCGAAGGGGCACAAGACATTAATAAGATCATTAAAAATAGAATAGTAAGTTGTTTCATGTCGCTTATATTTGAATACTAATTTGTAAAAAGTGAAGCAATTATCAAAACTTAAGTACATCGTATTGCTATTAATTGGTCTATGTGTTATTTCATGTCAAGGGCCTGAGAAACCTTATTTTGAGCGGGTTCTGGATGTAAAGGTGAGCAATTTTGACCTGAATGACATCAATGTATTCTTGGAACTGGAATATCATAATCCCAATCCAATGGGAATAAAATTGGATCACTTTGATGTAGTTTTAGTAGCCAATCAATCGGAAGTTGCACAATTTAAACAGACTGAATCTACTTCTATTCCTGCTCATGCATCATTCAATATTCCAATTGACATTCACTTTCC
>JAHDDD010000424.1 GCA_020629535.1 Saprospiraceae bacterium | reverse complement strand
AATAATTTTGTTGTCATTTGTAATGGTGTATCTCGATGGCCTTAGTCCATTCCTATCAAGACAAGCTCCAACTACTTTGCCATCTGAAAAACAAATGGAAGCAGGTCCGTCCCAAGGCTCCATCATTGCATCGTGGAATTCATAGAAGCTTCTTTTAGAAATTGACATTTCTGTATCATTTTGCCATGCCTCAGGAATCATCATCATTAAGCTCTCTTGGATCGATCTTCCTTTATGCATTAAAAAATCTAATGCACAATCCAGATTTCCAGAGTCCGAAAAAGTTGGATCACATACTGTGAGCATTGCAGATTCATGACCCACCATTTGCTCTTTCGAAATGAAAGCTTTCTCTCTTGCTTTCCACCAATTCAAATTACCTTGAATGGTATTGATTTCACCATTGTGTGCAATTCGTCGGAAAGGTTGAGCAAGTTTCCACTTAGGAAAGGTATTGGTAGAAAATCGGGAATGAACGATTGCGAAAGCACTTTTAAATAATGGATTTTGCAGATCTGGATAATACGTTCGCAATTGATTGGCACTCAACATGCCTTTATATATTATAGTTCTACTCGAAAGCGAGCAAACATAAAAGTCTTCAACCGCATCAGGTATTGCTCTATAAATTTCTCTCGATATTCTTTCTCTAAGTGTATATAATTCATTTTCAAAAGAAGAGTCTTTTCCCGTATGATGGTCACGGTCCACTTTTTCTAAAAATATTTGCAATATCGTTGGCTCAGTTTCCAAAGCTGACAAGCCCAATCTTGAATTGTCTGTCGGAACATTCCTTAGGCTGAGTATTCTAAAACCACAATTAGTTGAGCTTTCATGTATTAATTGTAAGCATTCATTTTGCAGGTTACTTTTTTGTGGTAAAAAAAATACACCCAAACCGTAAGCACCTCTTTCAGGAATTTGAATGTTCTTTTCCAAAAGAATTTCCTTAAAAAATAGATGTGGTATTTGAGCCAAAATACCAGCTCCATCACCTGTATTTTCTTCGAAGCCAGTGGCACCTCTGTGTGACATATTCTCCAACATTGTCAATGCTGAATCAATGGTTGAAAATGTGGGCTCATTCGATAAATCAGCCAATAATCCTACTCCACAAGAATCTCTCTCTTCAGAAGAAAGGTATAGGCCAATATTTTCCTTTTCGTACGCATTCATAGTATTGTATTCTGTAGTTCATTGTTCTAGTATGTTCGTCAAATTGTATTATATCATCAACGGTCCTATTGATGGGCTACCGATAGGCTGCGAGATTGTGCTCAGCTAAATCAAGCCCGACTTGCTCTTCGTCAGGATGGACCCGAATGCCGATTAGCTTTTTGATAAGAAAGAAAGCAAGAAATGAGAAAGCAAAAGTGAAAGAACCAATGGATGCAATTCCAATTAATTGATCTGTTAATTCTCCTACACCAGGTTCAAGGTTCCCAAAGATTGCAACTGCTAGCGTTCCCCAAATTCCACAAACCAGGTGGACAGAAGTTGCACCAACAGGATCATCAAGTTTTAGCTTATCGAAAAAAGAGACTGACAATGGGATCAGGATTCCCGCAATAAATCCAATAACTAATGATGAAAAAACACTTACAATATCCGCGCTTGCAGTAATACCTACCAAGCCGCCAAGTATTCCGTTCAAAACCATGGACAGATCGAATGACTTGTACAAAACGTATGATGCGAGAAATGATCCCATTGCCCCTGCGACTGCAGCCATTGACGTTGTTACAAAGACCAATGATACGAGTGCAGGGTCTGCAGATAATACAGAGCCTCCATTAAATCCGAACCATCCAAACCACAATAAAAATACTCCTAGGGTAGCCAGCGGCATACTGTGCCCAGGTATTGCTTTTACTTTTCCGTTTTCATATTTTCCTTTTCTTGGGCCCAACAATATCAACCCTGCTAATGCTCCCCATCCACCTACAGAATGAACAATGGTTGATCCTGCAAAATCATAAAACCCCAACGCATCCAACCAACCGGCTCCCCATTTCCAAAATCCAGTAATAGGATAGGATATTGAAACAAATAAAATACTAAAGAGCAAGAATGCCATTAATTTCATTCTCTCAGCAACTGCTCCAGAAACAATTGTACAACAAGTTGCCGCAAACATTGCTTGAAAAATAAAATCAGACCAATAGGTGTAATCGGCATATGATGCTGTCATTCCTCCTTCAGGTGGAGTCAAACCTAGACCACTGAAACCAAAGAAGCCTCCTTCATTCAATCCTGGATACATAAGATTGAATCCGATTGCATAATAACTGATGAGTCCTATGCTGATGATCATGACATTCTTAAATAAGATGTTGACCACATTTTTTTTCTGTACGAATCCTGCTTCTAAACAAGCGAATCCTAAATGCATAATAAAAACAAGCACTGTGGCGATGAGAATCCATAAATTATTGGTCATGAATTTCACTTCTTCAGCAGCTTTTAAAGCTTCTTCTGCCGCCGCTAAAACTTCCACACTTGTCATGAAATCGCTCATTCTTTTTTATTTATTGATGGCTTCTGTTCCAGTTAAACCTGTTCTGATGTTGATTACATTTGCGAGATCATAAATTGAAATGATCCCATCTCCTTTTTCTCCTGTTCTAGCGGCTTGTGCAATTGCTTGGATAGCTGTTTCCACAAATGGTTCCGAAACAATAATTTCAAGCTTTATTCTTCCTATATAACCTATGTCGTATACGCCACCACGATAATTAACTTGTTTACCTGTCTCATGTCCGTAGCCTTTGATTTCAAAAAAACTGAAAAAGTTGATCTCATTTTTACTCAATGAATCTTTCACATCTTCAAATTTCGAGGCACGAACAATGGCTTCGATTTTCTTCATAACAAGTGAACTTTGTAATAAAATTAGTCCATTACAGTTACTGTGTTTTGACATCTTATTGATAAATTGCAAATTCTACAACTGTT
>JAHDDD010000423.1 GCA_020629535.1 Saprospiraceae bacterium | reverse complement strand
GAAAAACAATCTGCCCTTCGCAAATATAATTATGTTCTTAGTTCAAAGCCTTAGAAAATCGCTTTTTAGTCTCGACCTTCTTAGCCTTTAACGTATCTGTTAAGTCTCTTACCAATGGTGTAGCAACAAAAATTGACGAATAAGTACCGACGATGACACCGATCATCAATGCAAATGCGAAACCTTTTATACTTCCACCACCAAAAACAAATAATACAGCCACCACAAAGAATGTAGTCAACGATGTAATAATCGTTCTTGAAAATGTATTGTTTATGGCTTTATTCAATACTTCATCTTTTGGCTTATTGGTATAAATACCCAAATCTTCTCTAATTCTGTCAAAGAGTACCACTGTATCGTTGATAGAATATCCGATTACGGTCAATATGGCTGCGATGAATGCTTGATCTATCTCCAAACTAAATGGAACAATTCCCCAAAGGATGGAGAATAAGCCCAAGACCACAAGACAATCGTGGAACAAGGCAGCAACCGCACCAAGGCTAAATTGCCACTTATTAAATCGAATGAAGAGATAAAGGAAAATCAATATCAATGCAAATGTCCCTGCATAATATGATGACCGTGATATATCATCAGCGATCGTTGGACCAACCTTACTTGAACTTGTTACATGTGTAACATTCGCAGAATCAGTAAGCTTGAATTGCTCCAATGGAATATCTTTTCCAGTAATGGCAGTGATACCTGTATGTAGTGCGTCTATCACATTTTCAGCGGCATCATCTTCAGTACTATCGATTAGATATCCGGTCACGATATTGAATGTATTCTCTGTATCTACAGCCTTTACTACAGGAGCTGAACCTCCGAAGTATTCAGCCAATCCATTTCTCAATGTCTCTGCATCAATATCTATATCATCAGTGAAACTTACATCATATTTATATCCACCTTTAAAATCTACACCAAGGTCAAAACCTTTTGTGAAGATGGATACAAGACCTGCAATGATGAGGAATCCTGAGATTGCATAAGCGATCTTTCTTTTTCCGATCCAGTCAATGTCCAAATTGGCAAATGCATTTTTTGATGCTCCGGTCCAGAAAGTCAGATTTCTTTCTCCACCTATCCACCATTCAATGATCATTCTTCCAATCAAAACTGCGGTGAATAATGAACAAAGCACACCGATAATCAAAATGACAGCGAATCCTTTGATGGGTCCCAAACCAAAATAAGCAAGGACACAGGCTACCAATAATGTCGTAATATTCGCGTCAATGATCGCAGAATAAGAGTTCTTAAAACCATCGGCAACAGATGCCAATAAGCCTTTACCTGCCCGTAGCTCTTCCCTCACCCTTTCAAAGATGATTACGTTCGCATCAACCGCCATACCAATGGTAAGGATAATCCCCGCAAAACCAGGTAGGGTCAATACTGTACCAAAACTCGCCAATGCTCCGAAGATGAAAAACAAGTTTAGCAACAATGCAATGATGGCTACGATACCTGCTCCTCCATAATAAAAGACCATAAAGCAAAGTAGCAATATCATACCTGCTGCCATCGCCTTCATAGAACTCGAAATATTCGTGGCACCCAAAGAAGGACCAACTGTAGATTCTTGAATGATCTTAACTGAAGCAGGTAATTTACCAACCTCCAGAATGCTCTTTAAATCGTTGGCTTCCTGCACAGAAAAGTCTCCCGTAATCTCTGTATTTCCACCGGTAATGGCAGAATTTACTCTAGGAGCAGATACTACTTCGTTATCCAGAACAATGGCCACTTCACGGTTACCTGCATTGAACGCTTTCTCGGTCATTTGTGCCCACTTCTTGGCTCCTTCATTATTCATACGGAGATTTACAGCCATCTGCCCAGATGGATTTGGAGATGCTCCTGCATCTACGATCACATCTCCTTCTATAGGTGCTTTCGTAGACCCTGGTGGCATTTTGATGAGGTACAATTGATACTTGTCTGTCAAATCGCCAGACTCATAATCTCTGTATGGCTTATCCGAAAATAAAAATTTCGAATCCTGAGGGAATAATTGCTTAATCTCTGGTTTCCCAAGCAGATCAAGAATGTATTTTCTTTTGTTTTTGCTAGCAACTCCCATTACTGATTGAGGAAATGTGAGTTGGCCAGCGGCTCCATTCATTTCAAGCACACTGAAAAGTGGTCCTTGGTCTGAGAAAGGACTATTGTCTCTTTCAACAGTCTGTGCAATAGAGTCACCCGTTTCGTTACCCAATGAATCCAATTGAGGAACCATAATGGTATCCATCTTGGCTTCATTTGACTCAACAGGGTCTGCACCGTTATTCTTTAATCTTGCATCGGCTTGTTGCAAAGAACCAGCTATTCCGGAATCATTGATTCTATAGGTATCCCAAAACTCCAAAGCGGCACCTGCTACTAAAAACTGTCGTGCTCTTTCTGGATTATCGATACCCGGCATTTCTACAAGAATCAAGTCTCTTGCTGCATCGAGATTGACATTTGGCTGGGTAACACCCAACTTATCAATTCTCTGTTTTAGCATCTGGAATGTGAGATTAACTGTCTCTTTACCGATGGTGCTCACTTCTCTGATCACTGTACCATCATCTGTATCCAAGCTAATCTTGTCTTTCATGGTTGGATTTCTCATGAAAATTCGAGCCAACTTACCAGGTTCAGGATTCAATTTTTGATATTCCTGATAAAACAGATTGATATAATCAGAATCAGCATTTGCCAACGCGACTTCAGCATTGTCTAGGGCTGTATTGAAATTTACATCACTTGTGCCTTTTGACAAATTCGTGAGCATTTCTTTCATGTCAACCTGAAGCACTGTACTCATTCCTCCACTCAAATCCAGACCATAATTAAGTTGCCTTTGCTTAAGATCGTTGTAAGTATAGTCGGCAAACAATGGTATACTGAAGATAGTCTCAGAAGACATAGAATCCAGATATCTGGATTTTGCCTGTTTT
>JAHDDD010000422.1 GCA_020629535.1 Saprospiraceae bacterium | reverse complement strand
GTAGCCGTGAGCAACAAACGAACCAGCAGACCATACCTGGGCGCATGAAATGGGACACTATCTATCTTTGCCTCACCCTTTTTTGGGTTGGGAAGGAGGTATCACTAGCAATGATACCATGGTCTGGAATTTCAATGAACCTGCGCCAGAATACATTACGTACAATTATACATTCTTTCAAGATACGCTCATTCTCGATACAATGATTGTGGATACGATCATGGTAGAAAAAGTAGATCGGTCAAATTGTAACGAAGCAGCAGACGGATTTTGCGATACAGAAGCTGACTATCTTGCAGTCCGTTGGAATTGCACAGAAGAGGGTATAAGTGATCAAAAACAAACAGATCCAAACGGTGAGATTTTTTATTCGAATGGGGATTTAATCATGTCTTATGCTTCAGATAATTGTTCCTACAGATTTAGTGGAGAACAAATACTGGCAATGCGTGCAAGTGCTGAAGAACAAAAAGCTGATATTGTTTTGTTCGAACGACCAAGCGATCCAATGATCGAAGATGAGCTTGTGTATCTTAATCAACCATTTGATCAAGACTTTGACAGATTTGATGTGAGCTTTGATTGGGAGCCGGTCACAGGCGCAGATTATTATCTTTTTCAATTGGGTATTGAGCCATCATTGAGTTTGGTATATTTAGATACACTTGTGAGAAATCCTGAATTGTTTGTGGAAGAATTACCTACAAATTTTAGCCAATTGTATTGGAAAATAATCGCCATCGACGAAGTAGATCTGTGCAATCAAAAGGAGTCTGAAATTTTGCCTTTTGAACCAACAGATGTCTCTTCAATCTCAAGTCTTGATGCAAATCAAATCACGGTTTCACCCAACATCTCAGAAGCAGGAAATTCACTTTACATTAACGGACAAAATACCGACGGATCAGCTTATAAAATATATTCTTCAAACGGACAAATACAACGGACCGGAACAGTCCTTGGGTCATCTATAGATTTAGATGCTTCCTTGAATCCAGGTGTTTATTTCCTCCAGATTGGCACAAGCAAACAGCATTACAAAACACTAAAATTTATCATTATTTAATGTCAGTATATTCATTCAAAGGATTTATTCCTGTCGTTCACGAATCAGCTTTTATTCATCCTAAGGCAACGATCATTGGCAATGTGTTGATTGGTAAAAATGTCTATGTTGGTCCTAGCGCAGTTGTAAGAGGAGATTGGGGTGGGATAGTCATTCACGATGGTTCAAATGTTCAGGAAAACTGTACCATCCATATGTTTCCTGGTATCACCATTCATCTATATGAAAATTCTCATATCGGTCATGGTGCAATCATTCATGGAGCAACGATTGGTAAAAACGTACTGGTAGGAATGAATGCTGTTGTGATGGACAATGCAGTCATTGGTGATTGTAGTATCGTAGGAGCACTTTCATTCATCAAAGCCAATATGCAGGTTCCAGACCGGTCATTGGTAGTTGGCAATCCTGCTAAGATAATCAAGAAAGTGTCAGATGAAATGCTGGAATGGAAAACCATGGGTACTAAACTTTATCAAACACTCCCAGAAGATTGCAGAGAAACCTTAAAAGAAGTCGAACCATTAAGAGAAGTACCTGCCGATCGACCACCGCAAGAGACTTTGTTGAAAGCGTGGCATGAGCTTCGTGGGTAATAATTTATTCAGCAAGACTGATTGAAGCCTGCACAACGGGTTTTTCTATTCTGTAAACAGTGGTTATCATTCCAATGGCCAAAACAATAGTTCCGGCTAATACGAGCAAACGGTCATTGGTAATCAATTGACCTATCCCTACCATAAATGAGCCGACAAAAGCCATAAGTGTCCAAACAGGTATGGGCTTGATATGTGGAATCAAATACGTTGTCAATCCCACAAATAGCATCGCTGGTCCGATGCTAAAAAATGGCAATGCCAACGACTTGGTTTGGAATGTTTGTCTCAAAACAGCATTTCGCAATTCGTCATCAGGACCATAACTCCAAAACAAAATATCCAGTGATGCCATACCTACATGTGCCATTACTCCTATCGCCAAACAAATACTTGCAATCTTGTGAAACATTCCTTCAGGAAACAGGAAATAAAATCCAAGCATACAGAAAGCACCAATCATCATAAACCAATGAGCAAAATCAATGGGTTCCTGTGCAAACATAAAGGCTTGTCCCTGTAGAAAAATAGCCTGACTGGCAATGAGTAAAATAAAGCCTGAGATACATGTGGTTTTCGCATTCATAATAAATATTTTGATGCTTAGACCACAACATTTGCATATTGGTTACAAAAAAATACAAATTTTCAAAACATGTAAAGTGCAATGCTGAATGTGTAACCAGATTTCACAATGGCTATTTCAATTCTCTCAGTCTCTCTTTTTCTTTTGTTTTTGCTTTCATGGCTTCACCCAATTGTTCA
The DNA here is from genome assembly GCA_020629535.1 of Saprospiraceae bacterium. GTDB lineage: Bacteria > Bacteroidota > Bacteroidia > Chitinophagales > Saprospiraceae > JAHDBF01. Next base: position 556 of record JAHDDD010000422.1, on the reverse strand, counting down.
CTGGCAGCAAAGCTTGTGATAAGTGAACTCAACATATCTGAAGCAACCGTTGGAGCATTTGGCAACAAAATCAAATTACTATTTGTGCTTTCTCCCATGGCTTGCATGGTGTCGTAATGTTGTGTTATTACGATCAATGCAGATGCTTCCTGTGAATTGATGCCGACCTGGTTCAACACCTCAACTGATTCTTCCAGTCCACGTGCAATTTCTCTTCTCTGGTCCGCAATACCTTGACCTTGAAGTCTTTTACTTTCGGCTTCCGCCTTTGCTTTTGCAACGATTCTGATTCGCTCGGCTTCCCCTTCATATTCCGCTGCGATCTTTTCCCTTTCTGCAGCATTGATTCTGTTCATTGAATTTTTTACCATTTGATCTGGATCAATATCTGTCACGAGAGCCATGATAATACCAAATCCCTTTCATGGCCTCTTCTAATTCGCGTTTGATTGCATTCGCGATGTCATCTTTCTTTACGAATACATCGTCGAGTTTCATTTTTCTCTGCTCTTATCGAATATGTAAGAAGTGATCTGATCGATTTTCCAGTTTGTAA
>JAHDDD010000037.1 GCA_020629535.1 Saprospiraceae bacterium | reverse complement strand
AAAAGTTTAATTTTTGGATGATATAAACAGGTAAAAGGTTACCCTTAATTTGTCCCCAATCCAAAAGAAGCATAGCCTTCCCGATTTGGTCCCGATACATCGGGATAAATAGGGTGTGGGAGCCTGCCATGAAGGGCCGCTTTAAATCGGGATGATTTTTTGGTTTCGTTTTTCATCTAGGGTGATCAAAGCCTCAATCACCTTTTCCAAACTTTCCAAACCTTATCATTTATTCTCACAACGTACATTCCAACGGGAAGGTGAGAGAGATGTAAACTGGTTTCTGCTGGATGCAATGATTTAGTAAAAAGCTTTTCGCCAAAGGTTGAATATATTTTTACCACATCACCTCCTGAAGTATTCTCTATGAACAATTGATCGACAAATGGATTTGGGAAAATGTTGACGGTTATATTTTCGTAATCTTCTGTAGATGAAATGATTTGTGTACAATCTCCGGTCCCTTGATTATCGCGAATCAACTCACCATTTACGACATACCAGTTTTGCCATTCTCCTTCACCTGTTTGCCAATCATTTAGATCGAAGGTGTTTAGACCACCAGATACAGCGTTGACTTTAAAAACCTGAACTGCAGATCTCCCACGAACCCAATGAAGTGGAGTGTTCGATTCGTATACCTCCGGACCGGGATGTTCCTGGCAATTGGTTTGAAGAAAATATGCTGCGTCTTCCGGATATTCTGGATACTCTCCAAATATATGGGCAATATTGTTTTCGTCAATGCCAATAGCAACAAATTCATTGGCAGCAATTCCTTTTGGGGCAATGCCAAAATCATACAATGCTTTTGCAAGAAAACCAACATGTCTTCCTGCTCGATCGCGTTGATCATAATGAGTGTCAGTAACTACATCTTGAAGTACAGGAGCCAACACAAAGTCATCTTTTCCAAGAATATCAAAATTTTCATGGAACGGATTAGCCAACGCTTCTTCTGATGTCAAGGAGCCAGCTGACGGAGTGTAGTATATGTTGCCAAGAATCGCCATACCCGCGCTTGTGCCTCCAACCATTGCGGCTTTCTCATTGATTAGATAATTAATCGAAGAGGCAATTGGACTGTCTTTCCATAATCTGAAATAATCGTATTGGTCACCTCCTGCTATAAATAAGACTTCCGCATTTCTAATTTGATTGATGACGTATGTGTCCCACGTTGATAGTGGTTCTTCAAATCTTATCGTCTGAACAGAATTTACTTCAACTCCCAATTCAGAGAAAAAATAATTATTATATCCATCAGAGCCCGATGCACGAATTACCACAACATCTCCTCCATCTCCTCTTTCCAACATCCATCGCATGGCCTCATCATTGTCTGTCGCTCCTCCCGCAAGGACAATTCCACTCTGCACATTTTTTGGACTCACATCTTCAGGATCACCAAGCATCCAACTTGTGTATCCCTGACCTTGCATAGAATATGTTGAAATTATTGTTAGAATGAAAAGAGCAAATTTATTGTGATTCAAAATCATGGAATTTCAAAATAATTGATTCAATTTATATGTGTTTAAATTGAATGTACGGCTAGTTTTGTCTTATGACAAATTTTTGCAAGACATAAGTTTGGTTGTCCATTCATTAAAATGAAAAATGCTGTGTATTATTTTGTAATTTGGATTTCATTTAATTATGAATCCGAAACAAATTCTCAGTTACCTCGACAATTGTAATTTTCCTGTGTTAGGCAATGGCTATTACTTTCATGTCGATCAACAACTGACGCTTTATCAAAATGATGATGGCTGGGCTTTGGTGATTCAGGCATTGGGTTACAACAACAGACACAAAGATCTAGATGGCGCCACCAATGCGGTATATATTTATTCTAATTCACTCATGCCTTCTTGGAAGGAATCTTTCCATATGAAAGCGAAGACGGTCAATGCGTTTGTCGAAGATCCAGAGACTTCCATTCCATCATTCAAGCCTTCAGCGACAACCTTGGAAATCAATGGAAAAGAAATTGTGATCGAAAGATCAGTCAAGGCTTATAAGATAAAAGGCATTGCATTAGAAAAAGCTCCAAATATCCAGCCATGGGAATTTCTAAGATTCATTACACCTGAACATTCAGATCTTTTCTGGCTCACGAAGGATGAATTGTCACCTGAGATTCCCCCAGAAATGGAAGAGATTATCTCGATCAGACATTGGGACCACCCAGACACATTCGACACAGAACCATCGGATACGCAATCGTTTAAAACAATAGCTGAAGCTATCGCATCTCGCAATTATGATCAGCTGGAAAAAATAGATAGCAACGAATCAAACAACACACACTGGAAATTTTATCCTCAAAGTGGAAAATTGTAAATCGCTCATGAAAAATTTAAAAGTACTTACTGGTTTTATTTTACTGCTCTTGCTAAGCCTTCAATTGTTTGGCCAATCTACCATTGATTCCCAATTTGAAGAATGGATGATTGACAGACAAATTCCCGGTTTGGCTGTAGGTTATGTCAGTGATGGAGAGCTATTGTACGAAGGATATTTTGGTATGTCAAATATTGAAAGCGAAGTATCCGTAAATCAAAATACAAGCTTTATGTTGGCTAGTGTGAGCAAGCATTTCACCCATTTTGCTGCACTGATTGCATTGGATGAAGGAGACATTGAATCATTGGATGATCCGGTCAATAAATATCTACCTTTCGACATTCAGCATCCTTTTGATAATGGTGAAATTACGATTCAACATCTCATTGATCATACTTCTGGAATTCGTGACAATTGGGATGAGATGCCCTACCTTTCAAGTGATGAACAAACACGCCCGTTGGGTGAGTATTTAAAAGCTTACCTGACACTCAATGGTGATATATATTTTGATGACCTGAACTATTACACAGAAGGTATAGGTGATGAGAATTATTCAAATATTGGATTTGCCTTACTTGGATTTGTAGTGGAATCAGCAACAGACACAGATTTTGCCACTTATGCAAAGAATAAAATTTTCGAACCCCTTTGCATGAATCATACTTCTTTCTTGTTGGATGATTTGGATATTTCAGAAGTTGCGATGCCTTACAATGCCTCAGGAGCTGGCTTTTCAGCGATTGGACATTATAGTTACAACGATTACCCTTCTGGTCGTATGCGTTCATCGTTGCGTGACATGGCCAATTATGCCATCGCATGTTTGCAATTAGGAAGCATGGATGGAACGACTGTTTTAACTCCTCCAGTCAGTTACCAAATATTCAATGGTCATGGTGGGGGAGACCAGGGAGTGGCTACAGGTTTGAGTCTTGATAAAACAAACATGAAGGCAACCATCATTCTGATGAATACAGATGCAAGTACTGGTGGCATGGCAAATTTGATGCGTGAAAGTGAAGAATTATTTACGGTCAATGGTCCCGATGCATTGGATTGTGGATTTGTTAGTCAGGTTTATGATGAAATATCGGATGCCACTTTTATTCAAAATCCAGTGAGCCATGAGATTTTATTTAGCAACGATGAAATTATAAGCACAAAACTTTTAAACATACACGGTCAATGCATAGCGCAAAAAGAGAATCCCCAAGGGATCAGGTTTATGAATGTTTCATCAATTCCATCCGGGACTTATTTCCTCGCGAGCGTTGACAAAAATGATGTCTCTAGCATCCATAAAATCTTAGTGATCAAGAACTGATTTAATCTTGATTGCAATGATTGCAAATATGAAATTGATCATTCTCATTTTGGCAGTATGTATTACATTTTCACTTCATGGTCAAGTTGGAACAAAAGTTAGAATCGAATTGGGTGGTTCAACCATTCTTGATGACAAGGAAGAAGAACAGTTTGAATTTCAATTTTATTATCAAATTACAGGAGGTTTAGAGATACCTAAAAGTTCTAGTTACAGTTTTTTTATTAATGCGAGGTTTTCCAAAAAAGGAGCATTCAATAAGGATGCTCAATCAAACCTCATTCTATATTATACAGGTCTTGATTCTGGATTGTCAATCAATCGAAAAGGTAGCTCTCGATTTACAAAAACAGAAATTGGTGTATATTCTGATGTTCTTTTAGATACCTATCACAGATCATGGCATCCAATGTATGGATATAAATTTAAAAGCCTCGATGTCGGATTATTGCTCAGGACAAGACTGCTCAGAATCACATTTAGGAGAATTGAGTTGCAAGCATTTCTTGCAGGTTCTTATGGTATTGTATCAATTTATGAAAACTCATATTGTGGCACTTGTGTTCCATTGACCACGAGAGATTCAGACTGGACCAGAAATGTAACCATGGGTATTCCCATCCAAATTAATTTTAATCCAAAGATGTAAGGAGTTCGAAGTATTTTTAGATAGATGCATGCACAATTATTCACTATTCATTACCAATTATGCATTACTCAATATTTATTATTCATTACCATCAAAACCTCTTTGTACTTAACTTTTTTTGCAAAAAGAATCTATCAAATGCAAAAAGTGCAATTAACCCAAGTGCGATCATTGAGAGTGTGATCATGGGTTGGTTGATGTTTAGAGAAAATTCTGGAAGAGAAAAGACGGGAAGATATTGAGTAAAGTCAAAACTGAAATTAGGTGTCACCATTGATGGTTTCAAAATGAAGACTGCCGCTAGCATGATGAACATATTGGGCAATAAGATCTTGAAGATGGAAAAAACCTTTGCCTGGACCGGAGCTGTATTTATCCTTTCCAGCACAGCGGCTTGAAAATTCTCAGATGGAGTCTCCAATACTACTTCCTGAAGTTCTCTGTTTAGACTTTCGATGAGTTTGAATTCATTGCGAAAGCTCAAATCACTGTTTAACAGAAGATTGAACCGCTCCAACTCGCGAGAGTTAAGATTTCCATCAAGATAAGCCCACATTAATTTTTCTCTATCTTCCATCGGTTAGTAAAACGTTTATTTCGTCTCCTAAATATTGACGAAGTTCGTTAAATAATATTTTCCGTGCACGGAATAATTTGACTTTCACATTAGAAGTACTCAGTCCTGTCACTTCGGCGATCTCTTTAACAGCATTTTCTTGTAAATAAAAAAGACTGATAATGGAAGCATCTGTAGGTTCCAGCTTTGACAAGCAATGTTTAATAATTTCCTTCAGATTTTTTTGTTCCATCGGATTTTTAGAATCGTTGTGTAATTTATTTTCCAGTCCTTCCGTCCCTTCAATCGATACATTTTTCTTTCTCACTCTGATAAAATCAATACTACTGCGGTAAGCAATGGTATAGAGCCAGGTTGAAAATTTTGACTCAAAGTTGTACGAATTTATAGACTTGTAGACCTTTACAAATACATTTTGCGACACCTCTTCCGCATCTTCTTTGCTTTTCAACATTTTGAAAGTCAATGAATACACGTAGTCCTGATACCCTGTCATGAGTTGGGAGAAAGCTTTCTGATCTCCCTGTTTAATCAACTCAATGATATGTTTTTCGTTTACCAGCACTACAGAAACAAAGGTTAAATAATCTTACCAAAAACCAATTAAAATTTCGCTTTTCTACTGAAAACTAGTTTTAATCGAAAATTCCCAGCTTTGACGAGTTGAATTTTAATTCGGTTACAAAATGATGCTCAAATAATTTCCAAAAGAAATCTTCGTTCTATCTTTTGTTACAGAAAGCTTAATTATTGTGCATCAAAACGTAAATGGAGCAAAAATTTTATTAAACGACCCAACCTCAGAAAACTTTTGAACGATAGTAATTGTAGAAACTCAACAAATTGGGAAAAAAGTTATCCCATCTTGTTTACCTCCATGGATTTTTTTTGATTCAATATGTAGGTAATTGACAATCGGGCAGCATCATATTAGAGAAAGGATGACACATTGAAAACAAATCATTCTTAGATAATTACAAAAGCTTTGCAACGATTTTGAGTTTAAAAGCATATATATAGTAGAACCAGCTGAGAAAGAAATTGAAGAAGAACCGAAACCAAAACAGAAACCTGAAAACCACTTTACTGCTAAAGTACTTTTTACGAAACGCAGTAAAAATAAACGAACGCAAAAAAAACTAACAATTAAACCGGCTTGTGGCGTGGAGAATTATAAGACCAATTTTCTCGTCTAAGCATCAAAAAAGTCGCATTATGAAAAATGTAATTCTAACCGCAGCACTCTGCTGCTGTGTATCAATTCTTTGTGCCCAAATGAAAATTGGGGTAAAATCAAACTACAGAACTGAGTCATCTTACGAGGCCTATCGTGAGTATTTCAATCCTGCAAATGGAAACTATTATGGCTTGAATTATTTGAACACTTCAGGCGGCTTTTCATATGGGTTGAGTATGTACAAAGATGTCGGATACCTTTGGTTTATGCCAGAAGTTTATTTCCGTAAATCAGAAGCTACCTACAGCGTCAAAATGTTTCATGACTTCGAAAGAAGTGAAGAGCGTGTAAGAGATTCGCATTCAGAGATCAGCATTCCTGTATCTGCCGGTTACAGGCATAAGAATATTAAATTCGGGGTAGGGCCTATTTTCAATTATAAACTGGAGAGCGCATACGGTTTAGGGGAGCACTCAGAATTTTTAGTAGATGAAAGAAAGTGGAGCACAGGATTCCAGTTTTTAGTAGGATTTATAATTAAAGATCATATACACATTGACTTGAAGAGAGAGTTGAGTTTTAGTGGAACGACAGATAATTATACATTCATGTCAATGCCTATGAGAATGAAAACCAGACCGCATACATTTTCATTAAGTATCGGCTTCTATTTTTAGTCGATAAATATTGCCTAAATTTTCTGGTCAGCAAAGAAAGAGCTTTGCTGACCATACTTTTCCAAGTTAGCTGATCATTCAACTTCAAATCATATAAGTACATTCTGATCAATTCCAATTCAGAAAAATGCTTTGATTATAGAGAACTTTGTTTATCGTTTTTAGTTAAAAACTCTCAGGCCCCGGAAGGGGCTTTTTTTATTCGCAGTCCGCAGCGAGCATCGCGAGCGATGTCTTCAATGAGTAATTCGCAATGAATAATTAGTAATTTTTTTCAATGTGACCAACAAAATCTCTCAGTGAGCGCAGCGAACGATCTCTTCAATGAATAATGAGTAATTTTTTCTCTGAGTGAGTGAAACGAACAGTCTCGCTTCCCGCTTCTCTCAGTGAGCGCAGCGAACGGTCTCGCTTCCCGCAGCGAGCAACGCGAGCGATCCCTCAGTGAGCAACGCGAACGATCTGACAAGTCAATCTTCCAGTTAGGGCAGCTACCAATCCTCCTAAAACCAACGGAATGAGATATGCGAAGAAACCACTTTGTTGAACGAGCATCGCCAATCTGTGTGATAAGTGGAAATCACTTTGATAGTCCAAGAATAACATCCAAAGTCCCCAGCCAAAGAAAACGCCAAGGAATGGAATAAACCAACTACTTTTACCCTCAAGTTTAAAAATCAATACCACCACAATCGCAGCAGGCAGAATACTGAACCATCCCATCAAAAAAGATAGTGCCCATTGTAAAATGGCAAAAACCAATATGGCAAAAAGTTTATTCATTGTCTGGTAAGATGGTTCTCGAAAATAAATGATTTGACTTGAAGTAATCTTCATCCTTAAATGACAATTCGTAGTATTCCCCTTTTGCCCAATCATCTATCATATTGTCGTAATATTTTGAAAGAGGATTGCCCGATTGTCCTCCTGGATATATGGCCCAAGCTTTTGGGTTTTCTCCAAGCTCTACAACCATTCTCCATGAAGGTCCAAATCCACCTTTCACAGCATTGAGCGCATCCCCACATCCGTTAACGTCGAGTTCGTACTTTGAGTAGCCAGGGATATTCAAAAGATGATTGATGCTGACTCTGTTTCGCTCTTTCCAGTTTTTGCTTTCCTTTGATCTGTATGCAGTAGTCAGTTGACCAAAAGATAAATTAATGTTATCTATCGCATCCTCAATTTTTTCGGTTTCCAAATGATCAAATAAGGTATGACTTGGTTCTAGATCAATGAGTTCAAGCGTTCGCCAGATAGATGGTTTCATATACGAAATCGAATCATTGTGCATTTCATCCCAAACAAAACTTTGAAACAATTGTGACCATGATTCAAACAATGGTGGAGCTTGAGATTCCGCATTGTACACATAGTCCCAATTTTCCAATGTAGTCAGCAATTCTTTTTGGAATGCATCTAGTGTATCTCTTTTTAGATTTTTAAGCAACACAGGGAGCATTTCCGAAGCCTTGATGCTGAATGCATCTTGTTGAAAATCCATCATATCTTGATGATCTAACTTCTTTGTTGATTTTTCTAGTAAATTATTGATTCGTCGTCCGCGATAATTTTCAAACCCTCCATTAAAATTCAGTCCGAAACTATCAATGGTTATTTGATTGGCAGAAGAAACGAAACCAAGTGACGGATTGAGTGTCTGCGGATTGGCCGTCCTTGGAATGAATTCAGACCATTTGTTTTCAATTTGATTTCCATTTTTTACAAATCGACCTTCGTTTTCATATTTGATGGGTAGTTTACCATTGATACGGATACCGATATCACCATTATTAGAGGCGAAAATGAAGTTTTGTGCAGGTGCTGAAAACTTACCCGTTTCTCTTTTATAACAATCGTAATCTTTGCATTTTAAAATATTAAAGAACACCGAAATCTCATTCGGGTTCAAGGGTAAGTGGGCCAACCAGTGAACAGCCAGATCAGCACCATCCGATCTTGATTCATACATGATAGGACCATATTCGGTGATGTACTGTTTGTATGTGAGGTCAGGTTTGTTTCGAATCTTTATTACCTCTTCATACATTTCTGCGGTACGTTCTTGGCCATTGACTTTGTACTTGCCTTCTTCTTTGTTGGTCCAATTAATAGTAAATAGATCGAGTACATCCTGTCCAACATTGGTAGAACCAAAAGCAATATCATCATTGAAGCCGATGGGCATACCAGGTATTCCCGGAATGGTAACTCCATAGGCATTCATTGACGGGGTGTGTATGTGATTCTCAAACCAAATGGAAGGCAAACTTAGCCCAAGGTGTGGATCATTCGCCAAAATAGGAGATCCGGTTTTACTCATGCTCCCTGAAATTGCCCAATTATTGCTTCCTATCCCTTTGTCTTGTTGTTTTAGCACCGTCATCTCTTTCAAGTAACCACGATATTCTGCATCAGCAGGCTTAGATCTTTTTGCTTGAAATGCTTCACCACTATGTTCACGGATGACCGGAATTTGATTTTGATCTTTTTTCAGGAATAAGTGTTGATAAAGACTGTCACCAAGTAACTCACGTGTATTCGTTGCGGCGATATCTTCGTGTCGACGACAAAGAGTAAAAGCCATGTACTTTGAAACGAGTGCCGTCAAATATGCATTCCAAAGACGTGGCTTGTAGTTTGCCAATTTAAATTCATAGGGTAGTTCTTCTGTGTTGTTTAGCACACGGTTGATGTATGCGTTGATACCATTTTCATATGAAATATAGAGTTTATCACGATGATCGTTTTTCTCCCAATCTTTGATGGCCTGTTCTGCACCGTACTTTAGTCCGTACTTCCTCATCATAAGATCATTTTTCAAAGTCGGCTTTCCAAATACTTCGCTTAGTGTTCCTTCTGCCACACGAGACAAAAAGTCCATTTGCCAAAGCCTTTGAGAGGCGACAATGTATCCCTGAGCAAACAATACATCTTCATCTGTATCTGCAAAAATGTGGGGAACCTTTCGGTCATCAAAATATACCCTTATCTCAGAATTCGGACCGGAGAGAGAAATACTTTCCGATTTTGTGAAATATTCATCATCATAATTCTGCCAGAGTCCATGTGACGGTGATAATATGCGAAGCAAGCCAGGAATGCGTACTTCTTCACTCAGACGGATGCCTTTGTGCGAAAAATAACATGCTGCCACTAGTAGAACAGTCATGACGCCAACAGATAGGAATTTTTTCACCTTGTAAATGTTAGCTTCTTATCTGTACTAAGATTCTCATCCAGGCAATATTCTTCCAGATTAAATCCTTTTGCTTTTTCGATAGTATCTATATTATTCTTGACAATATATCTGGTCATTAATCCTCTCGCTTTCTTTGCACTAAATGATACGAAAGTGAGTTTTCCTTTACGCATCTCTTTGAAGTCGACATCAATAATGTTGTCATGCATCTCTCTTTTGACAACATGGAAATATTCCTTTGATGCAAGATTGAGTACTGAAGGATCTTTGTGCCCTTTTAAATCTTTGTTGATCTGCTCAGAAATCTTTGTACCCCAAAATTCATAGAGGTTACCATTCCGACCGATTGGCAGACGAGTTCCCATTTCTAAACGGTACGGTTGCATTTTATCTTGAGGTCTGAGATAGCCATACAAACCACTGAGAATTCTGACATGTGTATTCGCGAACTCCACTTCTTTCTCTGTAAAATCTCCAGCCTGCAATCCTTGATATACATCACCTTTGAAAGCATACAAGGCGGCCCGGCTGTTTTCCTTGTTGAAAGATTCAGAATAGAGCTGATTCCTTTCATAGTTTAAGTCAGCCAGTTTTTCACTGATACTCATGAGCTCTCTTAAATCATTACGACTCATTTTTTTGAGCTTTTTGCTGATGACAAGACTGTCTGCAGCAAATTTTGGCTTGGTCTTACCCCATTTTTCATGAGAATAGTCTAGGGTCTTGGCTGGGGATAAAAGGATGATCATCGATAATTTCTTTTTTGGCAAATATAAGTTTTCAAATGACTTTCCATTGTGCATAAAAGCCATTTGACTCATGTAAGAAATGCTTGAAATCCAGTTTTGTTGTCATGTTGTTGAAGAATTTACAATATTGAAATTATGTACCTTTGTATCACAAAAGCTTAACCAATGCAAGATCAAAATTTATTGATCAGGGAAGAGGCAGATCATTCCCTGAAAGAATGGCGTGAAGAAGAGAAAAAAGCGCTGGAACTCCAGACCCTTGTCGGGGAATTAAGGTTTGACAAAGCAGTTGAGCTCATGCTGTTTCGTAAGCCGATTTACAATACAAGACCTAGTAGTTTACTAAGCCACCATCTTTTTTCACTACACTATACACAGCAAAAGCTCACCATACATATTACATATGCTATAGCCTCTGCGATTGCTAGAATTGAAAATCTTGCTCCTTCCAAAATCGATATAGGCAAGCTGGCTTTGGATTGGTTGAAAGACAAAAAGGACTTCAACAACGTTGATGAATTTGTGCATTTCAAGCTCAAGAATTTTATTGGAGTGGATCCAAAAAATGGCACAGCACGTGATATCGTTTTATATGGATTTGGAAGAATCGGAAGATTGGCAGCAAGAATTTTGGTATCAGCTACGGGAAAAGGAGAGCAACTAAGACTAAAAGCCATTGTGATAAGACCCAAACTTGAAAACAGAAAAGAAGAAAGTGATAAAAGAGCAGCCCTATTTCTTCAAGATTCTGTGCATGGGGAATTTAGTGGCTTCATGCAAGTTTCTGAAGATGGTGATGAGTTTGTGATCAATGGAAATAAAGTCAAACTCATATATGCGAGCAGTCCTGAAGACATTGATTATACCAATTATGGTATTGAAAATGCACTGCTCATTGATAACACAGGTGTTTGGAGAGACAGAGAAGGTTTGTCAAGACACTTGCGCCCAGGTATTTCAACAGTCTTACTGACAGCTCCCGGAAAAGGGGATATTCCTAATATTGTCTACAAGACCAATGAAGAACAATTCGATCGTGAAACCCTTAATATTTTTAGTGCAGCTTCGTGTACAACCAATGCGATAGTTCCAGTGATTGATATTTTGAAAGAAGAGTTTGGTATCGATAAAGGCCATATTGAAACCATACATTCATATACCAATGATCAAAACCTCATCGACAATTTTCACAAAAAGTCGCGAAGAGGAAAAGGTGCTCCGATTAATATGGTGATCACATCAACGGGTGCGGCCAAAGCGGTAGCCAAAGTTTTTCCAGATTTAAAAGGCAAATTGAGTGGTAATGCTATCCGTGTTCCTACTCCGAATGTGTCACTTGCCATTCTCCATCTTACGTTACATCAATCCACCAATCTTTCTGAATTGAATGCCTTATTAAAGAATGCTTCCTTGTCAGGAAAGTACAAAGAGCAAATTTTATATTCGACAAATACAGAGTACGTTTCTTCCAATGCCATTGGTATGAATTCCACTTCCGTGGTGGATGCGCCAAGTACCATTGTTTCAGAGGATGGGAAAAATGTAACCCTATATCTCTGGTATGACAATGAATTCGGATATACCTGTCAAGTTGTGAGATTGGCAAAGCATTTGGCGAACGTGAGGAGATATATTTATTGACAATGATTTCAGTTTTCAGTTTTCGTGTTCAGTTATATGAATGATGGAAAATTATTTCAAGATTTTAAAGTTGAGCGTTAAGGAAGGCAACTGTCTGAAGAGCGTCTGCGAAGAATGCTTCGATAACACTCAGCATATCATTTTTCCTGTGCTTAAAGGGAGAATTATTATAGGTCAAAGCTTTACAGCGGTGGGTACTTCGACTGAGCTCAGCACAGGTTTTTTTGTTTCTTTTTTGTGCAGTAGTCAAAAAATGAAGATTAATAAGTGCAGAAACTTGAGTCAAATAATTTTAGCTTCTTTTCAGCTTTTAGTTATAATCTGACTTAGATTTCAACATATCAATTATTTTTGCAATATGTTGCGATATGCGATTGTATTGGTGTGTATAATAATAGCTGGCTTTGCAGCCAATGCCTTGCAGCCGATATTGCATAAAACCCTGCCAAGCGACTTTTCCAGAACCAATTTTTTGCTTCAAACTTTAATGGATGAAAATTCAAATCCTGAAGTGATGGTGTTTGGAAACAGTATCGCCATGTCTGGGATTGATGCATCTTTGATCAAGCAAGAGTTTGATCTGGAAAGAGCTGCATACAATCTCGCTTCCAACGGACAATACTTCTCAGAGACTTTGCTATATTTCCCATTGATCAAGGATGATTGTAAACTCGTCATTCAAATGGTCCGGTCCATTGAATTAGAACAAGAATTACAAAAACTCGACCAAGCCGTTTTGCGAAATTTCTATTTTGGTTCTTATCCAATCGATAAGGCCATTGATCAAAAATTGGAGGTGGATATCGGACTTGATTATTTGCGAGATAATCATGTAGAATCTTTAAAATACGACCAAAGAGGGACAACCGTTAATGCGTTTAATAATATTTTCCGTTCCAAGTTGAGAGAAGATCTCGATCTTGAAAAGTTGAAAACAGAATTGTATTTTCCAAACGTATACACCAATAAAGTTAGCGATGAAGTGATGACGAAGATGGTCAAACTTCACAATCCTATTCCTGCAAAAACGAGTTTTACTCCAAATGAAAGTAAACTTAAATTGGTCAAGGATATTCAAGCGTATTTTCAGTCAAAAGGTATTGAATATGTGCTAGTCCTTTTTCCTTTTAATCCGGTCCTTGATAACTTTACAAGTGACTACATGAGATCGATCAATGCATTTGCGGTAAATAGTACATTACCGGTTATTTCATTGGTCGATGTTTTGGATGAAGCCGACTTTGTAGATCATTGCCATGTTAATCGGGATGGCGCAAAAATGCTCACCCAACTTCTTATCAATAAACTGAAGCAACAGGGATATGCCTTTTAATTCTGTAGAATTTCTTTGCTTCTTTTGTCTGTTGCTATTGTTGCTGGTTTGGACGCACAAAGACCAAGCGCAAAAAATTATATACCTGATAGCAAGCTACTTGTTTTACATGTGGTGGAATCCGGTGTTTATTCTGTTGATCATATTTTCGACAGCAGTAGATTTCTTTGTTGGAAAAAAAATTGCTGATGGCGCATACAAGAAACGTTGGTTGTGGGTCAGTATCTGTGCTAATCTCGGTCTGCTTGCTTTCTTCAAATACTTCGGCTTCTTTGAAGAGAATCTTTTGTGGCTTATGCGATCCATGGGCAGTGAACCCTCATGGACCTCATTAAATATAATATTACCTGTTGGAATTTCTTTCTACACGTTCCAAACGATGAGCTATTCCATAGACATCTACCGCGGGAATCTCAAACCAACAAAATCGTTTTTGGATTTTGCAGTATTCGTTTCATTTTTTCCTCAATTGGTTGCAGGTCCGATCGTTCGAGCTTCAGAATTTCTTCCACAATTAGAAGTAAAGCGAAGTCTTGACTTTTCAAAACTCAATTTGATCTTAATTGGTAAGGGCTTGTTTAAAAAAGTGATCATTGCAGACAATCTTGCATTCTTTGTCGATCGGATTTTTGAAAACCCTGAGCTCTATCCAAGTGCGATTATTTGGATAGCAGCCTTCTGTTTTTCCATTCAGATTTACTGCGATTTTTCTGGATATACAGATATTGCTATAGGTGTTGCTGGGGTCCTGGGCTTTAAATTTCCACACAATTTTAACAAGCCTTACTTTGCTGTTTCTCCTTCAGATTTTTGGAGACGGTGGCATATTACACTTTCACGCTGGTTGAGAGATTATCTCTACATTTCTTTGGGTGGAAACCGAAATGGAACATATATGACCTACCGTAACCTTTTCCTCACAATGCTTCTCGGAGGTCTATGGCATGGAGCCAGTTGGAACTTCGTCTTGTGGGGATTTTTACATGGGTTTATATTGATTGTCTATAGATTTTTTAAACTCGATGCATTCATCAAAAGCTGGTCCAAATTCAGTTTGCCTTCCATCCTGAATTATTTGTTTTTCCAATACTTTGTCATCCTTACCTGGATTACTTTTAGAGTCGAAGATTTTGATAAGATGTGGTTGTCTCTGAAGAAGTTTGTCCTTTTCGATTTCAATTTTAATTTCGCAAATCTTGGAATCGGGACCCTTCAATTTTTTAGTACTGTCTTATTGTTATTGGTATTTTGCCTCATCCACCTGCATTCCTACCGTGTAAATGGTGTCGAAAATCAGTGGCGAAAATTGTCATGGTCTACCATATACATTGCTTCAATTTTCATTGGCTTCCTAAGCTATTTTTTCATACCCACCCAAGAAATGCCTTTCATTTATTTCCAATTTTAGGAGTCTTTCTCTCTAAGTAGTCACTCCTTTCTTACATCTCGCTTCTTTAAAAAACAATCTGACTCACTATAGTTTCATCTTCAATCTCATCATCATTGGCCAACATAAATGCTTTACTCAAAATGATAGACAGGCCATTATCGCCTTCAAACGGCAGGAATACTTTATCTAGATTATTATTCTTTTTTCTGGAAGGCACGATACAGAGATATTGATCATTAGGTTCCATCAAAATATTGGTACTTCCAATATGGATTTTGTAAGTCCTGATTTTGCCCTTGACGAAAAGAAACTTCCCTTCAATCCATGAGACATTCTTTATTTTCAATCTTGGTATCAGGTTTTCAAGAATCTTTTTGCGTGTCTTTGATACTTCTGTAAGATCACCAAATGAATAACTTTCCCAATAGTCACGGTATTGAACCAATCCGCCATTGTCTCTCCATTGAGGATCATTTCCAACACTTGATACTCCGACGAAAAGATCTGTGTCTCGCATCACCTCAGAAAATACAATCGCTGGAATTTCAATGAGGTCCAATGTTTCATCATCTTCATTTTTGAACCTGACTTGATCGGTCGAAACATACATCAGAATACCGTTATCTGAAATCGCATCCTCATCATAGACTTCATTGATCCAGTATTCTGCAAGGAGATTGTGCGAAGGAATGTTTAGATAGGCAATGGTGCTATCTCTACCGTCTCCATATGCGCCGAGTAAACTGTAATTCCAATTTCTAATGGCCGACAAGGCTTTGAATTGATATTGTTTTAGAATATGTGCAGCCATGCGATTGGAATATACTTTGGTATCTACCTCGGCGTCAGTCAACAAATACAGCTCACGGTAGATCTGTTTGACTTCTTGCTTTATCTCCAACTTTTCAAACAGATTTCTCCACTTCGTGATTCTCGCAATGGTAGATCCGATGGGATGCCATAACTTCACGCTTTTGACTTCTTCAAATGAAGCTAGGACTTTTCCAGACAAGTTTTTCCATTCATTATTATGAAAATAGTAGGATTGGAATGTTCTTCCAATCTTAAATTTCCAAACCAGGGTTTTACAAATAGAATGGACCAAACCATGATTGAAATAATATTTTAAAAACTGATCTACAGAAAATTCTCGTTCTTGTATGAACATTCTATCTATCCGGTCCCGTTGTGCAGTGTAGAATTTTTTGATTGATTTGACCTCGGCTTTTAGTTTTTTAAGTTTGTTCTGAAGAACTTTTGATGTTTTGATTTGAGCAGGAACGGTCTTCAGTGTTTCACCATTTTTATCATACCAGATTTGGGTCACCTGGTTGATGCCTTCAATCGTAATCTTCAAGGTGGAATTTCCAAAAAGTATTGATTTTGAACCATGGTCAAGACCAAAATCAGGTATTGACATTTCTTCGATCTCCCACATGGTCATTCCTCTTTCTTCTGAAGCTTCTTGAAGATATTTTTCTATTAGTTTGCGGGTGCTATTTTGTGAAATTTTCAGTTTTAGCCTTGAAAGATGTGATATACCATCAAGACCTTTGCTTTGTGCCAACGTATATATACATGCGTTTCCAACAGAAGCTGCTCTTGGACCTACTCCTGGAATTTTTTCAAAACATTTGGTGAAAACCAATGCGAGTGCATCCAAGGTTTTTTTATCATAAAATCTGCTAAGGCTCCATACGACTCCTTTTGCAAAGATTTTATTTTGATCTTCGAGAAAGATATATTTTGTCCATTCTTGTCTGCGGCCGTAGTATATTTCTGTATAGGTGGTTTCTTTTAGTGTAAGCTCAGTTATTGATTGTAACCATTTCTGAGCAACAGACTTATAGCTTTTGGGCCCAATGATATCAATTAAATCATTTATATCATTCAGCCATTTTTTTGAAGGCTTTGAACTTTTGGCTTTTAAGAAATGCCAGGCAAGTCCATTATACAGGTTTCTTTCAGGTTTATGTAGGGTTTTAATGGTAGCATTGACCACTTCTCCAAAGCCATCTTTCTCTAACTTAAAGACCGGATATGCGTTTGCCTTTTTCAAATGAAATTAGATTAGAAAGAGGAGCAGTTTATCCTCCAACCAAAGGAGTGAGTTTTATGAAGTGAACTTCTGTATCGGGCTTTAGCATGATTTTTTCTTCCAGACTTTCAGCTTGGTAATCATTGATCAGTACGAAGTATCCATTTTTCATGAAAGCATCTAGAGCAACATAGACCTGTTGTTCGACGTCAATGGATCTGCGCTTTTTGAGTTTGTAGCCATTCAGCGTTTTTTCTGCTCTAGATGGTTCTACCAATCCATTGAAATATTCCATGGACTTATTGTTGTATGCCTCAACTTCTTTTTTGACTCTTTGGGAAATGATCTCTTTTACTTCAACTTCAATTTCTTCAAATTCGAGCTTGATCTCATTTTGTACGTCTCCTGCTAAATTTACATCTTTGATTATCACTTCCATGTTTCAAAAGTATTTAATTATCATTCTTTTCTATTACCCAGCAAGTTCGATCAAACTCTCTGAGGTAGAAACTGTCAATGAATCGAACACCATCTGGTACTTTAACCCTTAATGTGTCAAAAATATAGTAATGTCCTTTTTCAATCTTGTCCGATATTTGATTTGGTTCACCATTTTTTGTTGCCAAGTAAAAAGAAGCTGTTTTGTCCATAATAGACTTCTTGTATAATAACAACGGTTTATCTGTATATGTTTCTTGAATCTTTAGAACCTCAAGCTTAGATCGTGTTCCTTCGTCACCAATGTACCTTTCCGGAATGAAAAATAAATCAAAACCGATCCTAAAGACCAGCAATGAGATAATACTATACCAAACTCTATTGCTACGATCTCTTACACTACTGAATAATAGACCACAAAAAATAATCAAAAGGACCACAAGCTTAACATAAGGCATTGATACCAAATGAATATCTTCATGAAAGAATCCACCAACAGAGGCTATCAGACCAATAGCACTCATAGACACATACAGCCAACTCCATTTATGCCACAATGATTCTTCATTTTGCTTTATCGTTTTCATCATAAAAACGATGACTGCAAAGCTCAATGGTATCAACATCAAAATGTATCTTGGAAATACCTCTGGTGACAACCAATACACAGCTCCGTTGACAAGAAATAAGGCAATACAAAATTTTAAGTATTCATTTTCTAATACAATTGTCCTTATCCTTTTCACAAAAAAAATAAAGCCGAACAATGTATATGGAAAGAAATGATAAATGTTTTCTAAAGGATACAAAAAGAAATGTTCCAATACATCTGTCCATTGATATTTGACGATCGTTCTCCTTGTCGATTGGTCCATTAAAGGACCAAAGGTATTGCTGACATCGTGAAATTGATTGTATAAAAAATAGTAAGCTCCTATGATCAATCCCATAAGGGCCAAACCCATAAATGAGGGAATGCTAAATAGTCTTTTCAAGTCTTTTTTCAGAAGAAGAACAATGCCAATGCTTCCTGCATAAAACAACAAAGAAGGAAATCCCTTCATTAGATATCCAACCGCAGTCAACAACGCAGTGACAATAAATAATTTATAGAACCTTGACTGTGTATAATAATGGTAGCTGTAGAATATCACCAGATAACTAACCCAT
>JAHDDD010000421.1 GCA_020629535.1 Saprospiraceae bacterium | reverse complement strand
AATTGCGATATTCCAAATCAGAGACGAGTCAATACATGGAGAAGTCAATCATTTTCAAGCATTGGCTACAGATGTTTCTGGAACTGTCGGGTTGGGAAATATTGCAATGGTTGCGGTAGCCATTTCCATTGGAGGACCCGGAGCAACCTTTTGGATGATCCTAGCCGGGTTGCTCGGAATGTCTTCAAAATTTGTTGAATGTACCTTGGGTGTCAAGTTTAGAGAAATCAATTCTGAAGGTAGAGTTTTCGGAGGCCCGATGTATTATCTTTCTAAAGGATTAGCATCTAAAGGATATAAAGTACTTGGAAAAGTTTTGGCCGTCACTTTCGCTTTGCTTTGCGTAGGAGCATCTTTTGGTGGAGGAAATGCATTTCAAACAAACCAGGCTGCTGCTCAAATTATTGCAAGATTCGGATTGTCCGGTTCATCTAGTGGAACGTGGATTGGAATCATATTCGCCCTTTTCGTTGGCATTGTCATCATAGGAGGAATTAAGAGAATTGCCAAAGTGACTGAAAAGATCGTTCCTTTCATGGCGCTGTTGTATGTGTTTGCATGTTTAATAGTTTTGACCATTCAAAGCCAACATCTTATTGATGCCATTTCATTGATATTTGCAGAAGCCTTTTCACCCAAAGCGACCATCGCAGGAGGCATCGTTGGGGTGATGATACAAGGATTTAGAAGGGCAGCGTTTTCAAATGAAGCCGGTGCAGGTTCTGCCGCCATAGCACACGCCGCTGTGAATACAAAATATCCTGCCTCAGAAGGATTGGTAGGACTGTTGGAGCCATTCATTGATACAGTAGTCATCTGTACAATGACAGCTTTGGTCATCATCATTTTCAACATCAATGGTGAATTCATCTATGGTCAGGTCCAAAATGATCAAGTTACGTTACTTAGCACAGGAGAACAATTGGGTGGGGTGAATCTCACTTCTCTGGCATTCGAAAACACCATTCCCGGATTCTCGTATGTGTTGGTGTTTGCGGTTGTTCTTTTTGCTTTTTCTACAATCATATCTTGGTCATATTATGGCCTGCAGTCATGGACCTTTCTATTTGGAAAATCTAAAAAAAGCGAAATTGTTTATAAAATCATTTTCTTGATTTTTACAATACTTGGATCAGCAATTACACTGGAAGCAGTTATAAAGTTTTCTGACTCAATGATACTTGCCTTAGTGTTTCCTAACATGATTGGATTGTTAATACTTTTTCCTGATGTAAAAATCGAATTACAAAAGTATCTTTCAAGGATTCGAAAATAAAAGACCACCTCGACTCCTGCCTTCTTAATGACAAGGGACTGATTATGAATTTAATTGGAGAAGTTCGAGGTGGCTTAAACTATTGGATGTTTTGTAACAAATCCATTATTGTCGAATGAAAGTTATGTTCATCAAGCTCGATGTAATTGTTTAGTTTTTTAAAGTATTCCTCACCTTTCTTCCCACATTCCAATACATCTACGATCGATGAATATCCAACTTCTTCCACCAATTTTTTCACCAATAACCCATTGCAAAGAAATCGAATATCATGTTTTCCAATTCGAAACTTTTCTTCGTATTTCTCCCAAAGATTTGTTTCTGGATTTTTATCCATAAAGTTTGCAAACTTGGTCATCATTTCTGCAAAACTGTCGCCCCAACTTCCAGCATAGTAGGCACAGATTCCCTCCTCCCAAGGCCTGTAGGTTTCTTTTCCTTTGTTAATTTGTCCATAATAATTGTGAATCAAATCATGTTCATATCCTTCTTCATTGATTCCGCTTACAAAATGATCTTCTGTGGCGTGTCCCAAACCTCTGACCTCTCCATTGTATGCGACAGCATAATCAATACCAAACAATTCAAGTACATGATGTGGATTAATACCTTTTATATATTCAAATTGAAGTGGGTCAACGTCATTGAGTTCGGCGAATTCTTTGTTGAATTTTTCAAACTTCCAAGCACGACTTTCGTCAAATGAGTCTTCATATCGGAAGACGATATTGTCAAGTTTTCTTCGATGCCAAGATCGGAGATTTTCCTCAAAGTGGCTTTCGAATACAAATCCAGCATCAGTTTCCATTGCTTTGAGATTGAAGATAGTATGGACGATAGGTTCGGAAGAGTCAGGAGAACCCAAATAGCCTATTTGAATTTTGAATGTCTTATCTGCGATGGGATAACAATTGAGCAATTGAGCTTGATAAAAATTTTCGTCTTCATATGTAGCACTTTCTGAATAGTTTGACACAAATCCGAAGAAGATTTTATTCTTTTCGAAATGGTCTTTATCTACATGGCGAATTGTGTCTCTGTCTTCTTTTAAATCTGTAATGAACTCCTCTAAAAACAGCATAAGCTTTGCTTCAAAAACAGAATCTTTGTTTTCAAACTTGATAAATTTGTTTTTGCTAATTGATTGGCCAGTGCAACAAATACAATAGAAAAGCATTGAGTAAGTAAAAAAGTATTTCATAATTTGATAGTTAATTTTCCACAAACCTAGTTTGCCGATGCCTTCATTTCAAACAATACCTTTGGCTTAACCATGACTTAACCAGACAATCAACACTCATTAACATAATAAAATGTGAATGATATCTTCACGAAATGAAAATGCAACCAAATGTCAGAGCACGACATTGATTTAAAAACAAAAACATGAATGACTCAGTTAGTAAAAGCAGTAAAGCGAAAAACAAAAATGTATGAAGAGGTTAGTTTTGATTTTCTTTTTGTTCAATGTAAGTGGATTTACCATTGCTCAAACACTTAATGATCTCTTGGCCAAAACAGACGTCCTACTTTCTAAAATTGTTGCCGAGGATTTGGTTAGATATGAGTTGGTCAATGATGATCCGGGAACTAAAGATCTTGTTTCCGAATATCAAAAATTCAATAGTGCCACCCTTACGGGGAATGACCGGAAAGCATTTGGAATAAACGCATACAACCTTTATGTTGTTTCAAAGGTGGCTGATGCTTATCCAGTCCAATCAGTGCAAGAAATCTCTCGATTT
>JAHDDD010000036.1 GCA_020629535.1 Saprospiraceae bacterium | reverse complement strand
TCTCCTTGATCAACTATCACATAATCCCAGGGATAGAATAATCCAAAAAAGAAAACTATGCTTGAATGGCTTAAAAGTTCTAAGCTTTCAATCGTAACCTTCCTGATTTCATATATATTCTTTTACCCTACTTTTATTAATGGGCAAACAAATCACGTTTGTCTAGCAGAACAGCATTTCCTTAAATCGAGCTTTGCTGATGATTATCAGCAGGCCATCTCAAAGATCCTTGCCGATCAGCCTGAAAAATCCTTTGACAACCTGGGTTTGATAAAGATTCCTATCGTTGTGCATGTTCTGTACAATACGCCAAACCAAAACATTTCTGATGCCCAAATTGATTCTCAAGTTGAAGTGCTGAACCTAGCCTTCGACATGGAAGCTCCATGGATCACAAGCTTTTGGCCACAAACTGCTGATGTAGATATCGAGTTTGAATTGGCCACAACAGACCCATTAGGGAATCCATCAACAGGAATCACAAGGACAGCAACCAATGTTGACATCTTTGAAATTGATCTTGAAGCCCCACTTGATGATCCTCAGAATGCTAAAATGAAACTGAGTTCTGATGGTGGTAAAGACGCATGGCCTTCTGATCAATACCTCAATATTTGGGTGGTCAACATGCAATATGTTTTGAAAGGGTTTGGTACATTTCCTGGATCCATTGCAGATCATCTTGATGGAATCGTGATGAACTACAAATATTTTGGATCTACAGGTACTGGAACAACTTATCCAAATTATGCCTTAGGTAAAAGCTGTGTCCATGAAGTTGGACATTGGCTTAACCTTCGTCATCCTTGGGGAAGTGGTGATTGCTCTATCAATGATGGTATTCCTGATACTCCCAATCAGGAAACATATCACTTTTCATGCGCTGAAGAAACCATCGAGTGTAATAACACCATTATGCTCTCTAATTATCTTCAATACACCTATGATCAATGCCAATTCGTCTTCACCGAAGATCAAAAAACCGTCATGAGAGCAAACTTTGCTCCTGGTGGACTCAGATCTGGATTCTGCGATGAAAACAATGGTGGAGGATCAGGAGCAACAGTAATGGGAAGAGTCTGGAGAGATTATAACAACGACAACGCATACGATCAAAACGAAATGCTACAAAGTGGTGTCACAGTCCAACTTTATGATTGCTTTTCAGATCAAATGGTCGGGAGCCAGCAATCAGATAGTCAAGGAAACTTTAGTTTTGATAATGTAGAAAATGGTGCATATTTTATTCAAACGTCAGCAAATTCTTTACCCAATCAATATGGACCTCACCCTATCTATCTAAACAAATTTGCTTGCTTCGACATCAATACTTCTGGCGAGTATCAAAACCAAATTCCCCTTCTTCAACATGCCTTGGTGGAGGGAAGAATCTGGGAAGACATTGATGGCGACGGAATGAAAGAAAACTTTGAACCCGATATTCCAAACATTCAAATCGATGTAAAAAATTCGAGCGGCATAACCATACATACTGTCTATTCTGACAACAATGGAAATTACGAAATTGATAAAATATATCCCGATAGCTACTATCTGGACATAAACATAAATAACATATACAACCATACCGACCCTCACAACACCAATAGCGATTTTTCTGATAGTGACATTGGCAACTTCATGGGACCAAACACTACTCAATTAATGCAACTAGATCAAGGAGAAGAATTACAAAACATCGACGGTGGCTTTTATAGGATGGTCAATATTGGTGAGCAAGTCTGGCACGATCTCAATGCTAACGGAATCCAAGACAACGATGAACCCGGGCTCTCAGGCATATCAATTCAAATCTATGATTCCTCCAACGGGACCCCGTATATGATGGATCAAACAAATTCAAATTTTTCTGGTAACTTCAATTTTGAAGTACCTCCAGGAGAATACTTTCTCCAACTCAACAATCTTTCAGGAAATTACAATATTTCACCAATGCATGGTGGAAATGAAAATATAGACAACGATATTGACCCATTAACCGAAAGGTCAGAGGAAATGTTTGTCTTCAGCGGAGAATTCATCAACAATCTTGGAATAGGACTATTCCAGGCTTCCGGAATATCCGGTAGCATATGGTATGATACAAATCTGAATGGCACCTTCGACACTGGCGAAAATCCTGCTGTTGATGTTATGGTTCAATTATTTAACCAACAATCTGAAATAATTGATGTCGATGTAACCAACTTAAACGGAACATATACATTCGAAGGGTTAGACCCTCATGATTATTATCTTGCAATTATACTTCCTGACGGCACTCAGATAAATCCTCAGCCCACAAATCCTCATTACTTTGATGGATCAAATGGCCCATCCTCTTCTCCATATTATAGCTTTAGCTCTGGCGAAATGATTGATGGACCAGATGCAGGATTAACTTTTGGCACTGTCGCATTAGAAGACTATGACTTTTTTGGTGAAATTCATAAAACACATAACCTCCTAAGGTGGAATGTAAGTAGCTCTGTTGATTACCAACAATATTGTATAGAAAAAAGCAACAACGGAAACGAATGGTTCGATATTCACTGCAATCCAAATTATACTGGATCGTTTGAAGACATAGATATTACTTCTGGTGAACAATGGTATCGACTGCGGGCCAATTATTTTGAAACGATTGACTATAGCAAAACCATCATTCTACAAAACAATGGTTCTGATCAATCCATTTCCTTTTCAAATCCTGTAAATCAAGTTCTTCATCTGTTCCCAAATAAAAATATTGAAGACTATTCCATTAATATATACGATTGCAAAAGTGCGAAAGTGGGCAGCTTCGAAATGAACGCTTCAGAATCCAACAACAATCTTAATCTCTCACATTTGTCTGCAGGTATCTATTTTATTGAGTTTAATGTCAAGCATAAATCATTTATTGACAAATTGGTGATCATTCACTAGAACACTAAATAAATTAGATAAAATACATTTCATCATTCTTTATGCATAAGATTCAGAATCTCAAAGCCCTTAAGCTTTGGAATAAAGAATATGTATTTTTTACCCAATTAAAAAACTCCTCTAGCACAGAATTTGGTACGTAGTAATCGAGTGGGAAATCTCTCATATTCAAAAAAGATTTCACACTCATTATTAATAACCAATAATTCTATTCTATGCTAGTGTTAGCAAAGAGAAGGCTCGCCCGCGGTATTTATCGCACGGCTACCCTCTTCATCCTTTTGTGCTTTTATGGCTCGTCCCATTCTCTCGCAAATTCAATGATGGTTACGCTTGATGATGTCTTTCTCTGTGAAGGCGAAGACTTAAGCATTACAGCGGTACCAACATTCGCAAATCCACAAACATTTACCTGGGAGATCGACACAGGTTCTGGATATGTGAATACAGGTCAAGCCACAGCCACCTTTTCAATTGACAATATATTGTGCTCCTTTAAAGATGCAATGGTTCGTGTCTCTATCACATACGCCAATCCGGCAAACGATGAAAGTGGTGAGGCCCAAATTCATGTTAATTGTAATTCTACCATTGGATGTCACAATCATATTAATATCGGGGTTGATGCAAATTGCAATGCATTTACAACACCTGACATGTTTATTTCCAATTTCTATCATGCAAATTTCCACTCGGTTACATTCGAAGAACAAGATGGTACACCGATACCCGGAAACAATCTTGGACCTTATGTCAATCAAACTGTTATTTTCAAAGGCCAAGACAGATGTGGATTGGGCTGTTGGGGATATGTAACAATTGAAGACAAGTCAGGATCCATGTTCGAGAATTGTGGTGACTACGTAATAAGTTGCGCTGAATTTGAACAAGGCACTGTAAGAGATTCAAGATACCCAATTATCAATTCAAATTGCTCTAGCGTGACAGGCGTTTTCACATATGAAGACGATACACTAGCAGTCATGTGTTTGAATGGCTATGCCAATGCAATCGAAAGAACATGGATTGCAAGAACAGAAGATGGTGACTATATCGGCACCTGCTCTCAACGAATAAATATAGAAATATTAGATATCAGCGGTGTGGTCTTCCCACCTGATATCGTTATCGATTACGATCCTCCGACCGTTGGATGCGAAATATTTACAGACGAATATCTGTCGCCCGAAAACTTAGGCTTTCCTGAGGGAATCACATGTCCGAACTTCAATTGGTTCTATGAAGACATAGAATTTCCCGTACCCTGCATTGACAGAAAAATTCTCAGAAGATGGACCGTTATCAATTGGTGTAACGGAGACATCGTAACCGGTGAACATACAATCAAAGTACATGACAACGACCCACCTTTATCTGTATGTCCAGTAGATGTTGAAATCCCAACCTACCATGGATGTGATAAGAAATTAAATCTTGATCCATTTAATATGGTACACGGAGATGGTGCATTACAATTCTGGCAAGACTGTTCTGAAATAACAACAACAGTAGAATATTTGGAAGCCGCACCTGGTGAAGACCAGCCGCTCTCAGGTTCTGAATATACAGGAAATGGAGTCATTATGGAAGATGATGGAACCTACACTTTACCTCAAACGGAAGGTGACTGGCTGTGGGTTAGATATCGCTTCGAAGACGCATGTGGGAATATGGCTCCTATAGGACCTTCTACCGGTTCAGGAACCGATGATGCAGGAAGTTGCTATTTTGAAATTCATTTCATAGAAGCAGACCCACTGCCAGACGTATGCGAAACGACCATTGATATCTCATTAGATGAAGATGGCTATGCTGAAATCTTTGCTCTCGAATTTGAAGATCTCAGCCATCAGATGGATGACTGCCATCACCATTTTACTTACGAAATAAAAAGAGTTGACACATATTGTACCGGTCATTCTGATGATCTTGACTATGGACCATCTGTGCATTTTTGTTGTACCGATGCCGGCGTTTCTGTCACTGTGATGATACGGCTCACAGACCCTTACGGGAATGAATTTGAATGCAATGCCACTGTTGACGTTGAAGGAGATCCGACCACCTATGGTTTGGAATGCCCTGACGATATTATATTGGAATGTGATGATGATTATTTGACTTATCCCTACCCTGATTTCCATATTATTGGCACCACAGGAAGCAGCACATGCAACGCCATTGATCCTGAATTAATCAATGTCGACTTTGATGATGATGATCTTTCTCAATGCGGCAGCGGTGTTGTTACCAGAACATTGACCGTAAGGTTACCTGATGGAACAATAGGTATGTGTAGTCACGATGTTACAATTAAAGAAGCGACATTCCTTAACCCATCCACCATATACGTCGAGTCAATGATTACGATCAATGGTTGCAGCGATGCAGATAATTCATTTGATCCAGATGTGATTGGAGGAAGGCCAGTTATTAATTCTACATCAAGTTGTTTGCGTTTGGACATTTCATACAATGACACTGAAGTACCAGCAGATGAATATGGCGTTTGCTTCAAGATCAGAAGAGTATGGACAATTGTAGACCTCTGTTATGAAGGAAATGATTTGGGTGGAACATTTACTTTTGAACAGTATATAAAAGTGAGTGATAATCAAGCTCCAATCTTCCTATCTCCATGCACCGATATTGACTTTTATGATGATAATGGCAATTGCGGTGGAACAGCAAACCTGATGGTTTCAGTGAGAGACAATTGTACTCCTTCTGAAGACATAGAAGTCCGTTGGACGATTGACGTAAACAATGACGGCGATAGCTCCAATGATCTAAATGGATTTGGCAATGATGCCTCAGGAAGCTATCCTCCTGGAACACATAAGATCAGCTGGACTGCAGAAGATCTTTGTGGAAATATCAGCACATCATGCATGTACAAATTTACAATTGGTGGATATGGAACACCGGTACCTGTATGCATTACGAATCTTGCTTGGTCAATTGGACCTGGTGGTTTTACAGAATTGTGGGCATCTGATTTCAATCTTTCACTTGAAGGTGATTGTCCTGAAAATCAAATTTTACAGTTTTCATTTACCGATCCGATTGAGAAGATTCATCCTTCATTGAGTTTTGATTGCAGTCATGTACCAGATGGAGTTTCTACTCAGATCCCATTGACCATTTGGATTATCAATGGTGCCGGGCAGGTTGCAACATGTGATGTAACATTGACATTATTTGACAGTGCCAATGAATGTCCAAATATAGGCTTTACATCTTCTAGCATAGAAGGACGTTTAAAACTGGAAGACGGAAAACCACTTTCCGAAGTACAACTCAGCTTAGAAGACATGACCATGGAGGAAATGAAATACAGCATGTCAGATGAAGAAGGAACATATGCGTTTGAAGAGTTGGTCGCTTTGAATGACTACATGCTCAAACCAGAAGATAATAAAAATCATTTGTTAGGAGTGAGCACGTTGGACATTATTCTCATCCAAAAACACATCCTTGGAATTCAGGATCTCGATTCACCGTACAAAATGATTGCAGCTGATGTCAACAGTTCTTCAAGCATAAGTACGATCGACATCATTGAAATCAGGAAATTGATTTTGGGTATTTATGATGAATTTCCATCAGCAAATTCTTGGACTTTCATTCCTGATTCTTACGAATTTATTGATCCTACGTATCCATGGAATTATGAAGATGAAGTTTACTTCCCGCAATTGGATAATCAAGTAGATGGCTTCAATTTCACTGCCGTGAAAATGGGAGATGTAAACAACACTGCCTACCAATTCAATGGAACGGAAGTAATCACTAGATCAAATCCAGTAAGACTAAATATTGACAACATCGACCTGACAGCAGGTGAGGAAGCCACCATTGAAGTGAGAGCAGAGCAATTTGAAAATGTGCAAGGATTCCAATTTGCATTGACCTTAGATCAAATGGAATTGCTTAACATTTCTTCCAGCGAATTGCCTCTTACTGAAAGTCACTATTCCTATGTTGATGGTCAATTGATCTTAAGTTATCATGAAAATGACTTCATTGATTTAGAAGGTGATTTACTTTTCACTCTTGAAGTAGCTGCATTTGAAAATACAAGCATTGACAAAAGCTTAAAACTTGATAATAAACATTTCAAAAATGAAGCTTACCAAGGCAACAATCTTAAGATAAAAGACATCAAATTAACCATTGGTGATAACGAATTCGAAAATGTTTTGGGCCAAAATATCCCAAATCCATTCACAGAATATACAGATATCAGCTTCACCTTGAAGGAGGCTCAGAATGCAGTATTGACATTCTATGATCCACAAGGAAAAGTATTGAAACAGATAAGAGATCATTACCCGAAAGGGGAAACCAATATCAGTGTTTCTTCCAAATGGTTTACTGGAAATGGCGTTGTGTACTATCAACTTGAAACCGAAAGTTTCTCTGCCATCAAAAAAATGGTAATACTTAATTAGAATAGAAAGGGAAGCTCATATCGATCAACGAGCTTCCCACTCTTTACAAGGTTTTTTTTTATCAGTTATTATAAAAGGAGAGAAAACTCCTGAACAAAAGGTTCGTCTTTCAAAAGACGGACCTTTTTTATTACAAATATTTCTAATGTAACTTTCTGAATATCAGGGTATTAAATTATTTTTTGAATGTCCAATTTCTTGCACAAAAAAGTCCTTTGTGGCATAGTTTCTGCATTTATAGAAGCAGAATGAACATCGAAGAAATAAATAGAAAACACTTTATCGAAACTGACATGTACTACCGTGTTGGCTACGGATTGTCGTCCAAGTTATTGAACTTCAGATCTGGAATCATCACCATTGAAGTAGTGTTGTCTAGAAAATGGGATAAGGATTACAACACCACCGCCCTTGAAATGGCCAACATCTGGAAGAACAATCATTCAGAACTTAAATATGCCATCGGCTGTAAGATCTACATTATAGATACAAAAGCAAATCCTTATAAAAAGTCATTGATACATTCAGGTGTTAAACCTGGATATGATGCCAAAAAAGGAATTCTATTCTCCAAAGGCTATATGAATTAATACCTATCTTCGAACTTATGAAGATCCTCGGTATTTTATCAATGCTTCTCATCTCTTTCCAGGCAATAGGTCAATATGATCATCAGGAAGTTTTCAAAGGAATGGAAGGTGAGCAACTTTTCGAAGCATTAAAAGACAATTACAAACCAGACTTTGTCCTTGACTTCGGATCAGCACGAGACACACTTTTTGCAGTGGTGTATGCTGAGGATAATATACTCACTTGCGTATACACCGGTCACAGTCTTGAAATGGATCCTAACGAAGATCCTACTACCAACGTATACATGAACGGTGACCCAAATGGGATCAACACAGAGCACACCTGGCCAAGATCAAAAGGAGCAGATGTGGGCAATGCTAAAAGCGACATGCACCATCTCTATCCTACCCGTAGTATTGTCAACAGTGCAAGAGGTAATGATCCGTTTGCAGAAATCCCAGATGGCGAAACCGACAAGTGGTATGTATTAGATGAAACAAGTACGACCATTCCTACTTCAAATATTTCGGATTATAGTGAAGACAAACATTTGTGTTTCGAACCTCGTGAAGATCATAAAGGCAATGTTGCTAGAGCCATGTTCTACTTCTATACCATGTACAGAAATGAAGCTTTGGCGTCTGGTCCTGATTTTTTTGATATACAAAGAGAAACACTTTGTGATTGGCATTGGCAAGATCCAGTTGATGAAAAAGAATGGATTCGCAATCAAAAAATAGCAGAATATCAGGATGATAAATTGAACCCGTTCATACTCGATTGCAGTTTAGCTGCCAGACTCTACTGCCCGGAAATCGACAATGCATGTGCCATCCTTGACAATGAAAATATTAAGAAGTCTTCTCCCAAAATATTCCCTAATCCTAGCAATGGAAGATGCACCGTTGATTGGCAAGGAGAACATTATAATATTCTCATCGCAGATGCACAAGGTAGAGTTTTACAACTATCCCAAGGGCAAGATAAAACCGAATTGAACATGCCTCAGTCAAAAGGCATTTACTTCCTTTCTATTGCCACTGATGAGAACAATCGCTTCACAATTAAATTGGTAAATGAGTAGGTAATTGTACAGGTCTTATTTCTTTCTTATCTTAAGAATGAAATTTGTTTCAATTGCACAATCAATACAAAACGATACTGTTTTTGGCTCTTTTGATGCTTTCTTGCACAAATGAAGAGGGAAATCAGAAAGCTCAGCCACAAAACCAAAAGGAAACTTCAATTTCCTTAAAACAACGAAGTTCGAATGAAACCAATATTTCATTCAACAACAAAATATTCGATAAAGGTTCAGTTAACCCATTTACATGGAATTTTATATACTCTGGAGGTGGAGTAGCAATTGCTGATTTCAATGGTGATGAAAAACCTGATGTTTTCCTTGCCGGAAATTTTGTTGAAGATAAATTTTATTTAAATGAAGGGAACTTCAAATTCAAAGATTTCACTAAGCAGGCAAATCTGATCAACAAGGGCTGGTCTACAGGTGTCAGTGTAGTAGACATCAATGATGATGGACACTTGGATATTTATGTATGTAGAAACAACAACAATGCTGATCAAAATTTAAAAAGAAATAAATTATACATAAATAACGGAAAGGCTGTATTTGTTGAAAAGGCAAAAGCTTATGGCCTCGATGATCCTGGATTTTCAATTCAAGCGAGCTTTGTAGATATTGACAACGATGGCGATCTGGACATGTACCTCGTCAATCAACCTATGGACGACTTTGCCAAATTTCTTGTACCAAGAGAAGTGGTAATGTCTTTACCCGTAGAAGACAAAATTTACATCAATGAAGATGGAAAATTTATTGACAAAAGCTCAGCCTATAAAACTTTCGAATTCGCATATGGCCTAAACGTTATGGCTTCAGACCTCAATGACGACAGGTTTATCGATTTCTACATTAGCAATGACTATGGACATGCAGATGAACTCTTGATCAATCAAAACGGCAAAAAACTAGAAAACCAAATACAAAAATCAATAGGTCATGTATGTTTATTCAGCATGGGCTCTGACGTCGGAGACATAAACAATGATGGACTGCTCGACATCATGACACTTGACATGTCAATGGAGGATCATGTCAGATCAAAAACCAACATGCTCCCAATGAATGTCTCTTTGTTCAACAAATACATGGAGGATGAAAAGATTGGACAATACATGAAAAACGCACTTCATCTAAACCAAGGTAATTTAAGATTTCAAGATGTAAGTCATATAGCCGGAGTTGAAAGTACAGACTGGAGTTGGGCACCATTGTTTGCAGATCTTGATAATGATAGTAGATTGGACCTCATGGTGTCAAATGGTTTCGTAAGAGATGTACGTGATAGAGACGTAAACTCTCTGATTGAAACCAAATATGGCGGAAAGGTCGGTCCAGATGTTTTCTTAGAAGTTTTAAATAAATTTCCCGTTTCTCCTGTGCTGAACAAAGTATACCACAATACCGGTAATTACAGATTTGATGATATTAGCGAAGTATGTGGTCTCCAGGATAAGGGATTTTCGACAGGTATGGCTTACGGTGATTTAGATGGTGATGGTGATCTTGATGTAATCTTTAATAATCTCAACGGTACTGCTGGAGTATATGAAAACCAAAGTTCTCAAGGAAACCATCTAAAAATAAAACTCATCGGACCAGAGAAAAATATATTTGCTTATGGCGCTAAAGTGGTA
This sequence comes from Saprospiraceae bacterium, assembly GCA_020629535.1. Classification (GTDB taxonomy): domain Bacteria; phylum Bacteroidota; class Bacteroidia; order Chitinophagales; family Saprospiraceae; genus JAHDBF01. Next base: position 8,256 of record JAHDDD010000036.1, on the reverse strand, counting down.
GCATATGCAAACAAAGAAATATTAACTCGAGAACAAATACCGGTACGAGGATATATGTCGTCTGTAGAACCCATCCTCCACTTTGGCTTAGGCCATCACTCAAACATTGATAGTATCAAAGTGTATTGGGACAATAAAAAAACAACAACGCTCTATTCTATCAAAGCAAATCAAACCCTGGAAATTAATTACTCGAAATCAAATGGAGTATTCAAAAGAGCAACAAACAAAACATTGTTCAATAAATCTCAAAGTCCATCTGTTGTCCACAAAGAGAACGAAATCAACGAATATCAAAAACAAGTACTCCTACCCTACGAACTGGGCATACTCGGACCAAATCTCATCGAAGGGAACCTGAATGGGGATGATCTAACCGACTTTATTGTTCCTGGTTCAGCAGGCAATACTTCTACAATACTTATCCAAAATAAAGATGGCAATTTTGAAAAAATAAATTCTGATTTCGCAAAAGAGCAAGAAATACTCAATGGGATTTTCATTGACATTGATCAAGATGGAAAAGAAGAGGTCATCTTCGTCTCAGGTGGCAATCAATTCGAACAAAATTCTTCGAAGCTCAAAGTTCGAGCAGCCTCATTTAATGGAAGTGATTTTATTGACAAATCCAATCTCATTCCCAGCCTAAGTATCGAATCAAGTACAATAAAGAAAGCAGACTTTAATGGTGACGGTCAGATGGATGTGTTTATAGGTGGAAGACTGATTAAAGATCAATACATGACAAGTCCAGGCTCACATATTTGGATCCACAAAGGAGGTAAACTCGTCGATCAAACTAAAGATGTAGCCCCTGAATTATCTGAGTTGGGAATGGTCACAGATGTTGTAGTTGAAGACTTTGACGGAGACAATGACATGGACATTATCGTTGTGGGTGAATGGATACCCATATATCTCTTTCTAAACAATGAAGGAGAATTTTCAAAGCAAGAAATAAAAGTAAACAACGAGTCAAGTACGGGTATATGGTGGTCCGTGTATGCGTCCGATTTTGATAAAGATGGCGACATAGATCTATTCTGTGGCAATCTGGGAGAGAACAATAAATTCCACCCTTCTAAGAAAAAACCGTTTTACTTATATGTTGATGATTATGATAAAAATGGAACAAATGATATCTTTCTGGCAAAGCCATATAAAGACAAGATTGTACCTGTAAGAGGAAAAGATTGTAGTTCTGAGCAGCTTCCCGCCCTCAATCAAAACTACAACAACTTCAATGATTTTGCGAACGACAACATCGAATCCATACTTTCTATTTCAGACATTGAAATAAAACCAGATGCGGAATTGTATTCCTTATCGAGCATATTTTTAGAAAATCAAGGGAATTTAAATTTCAAGTCAAAGCCACTTCCTCCAGAGTTACAGTTCGGTCCGATCAAAGATTTTGAAGTATATGACATCAACAATGATGGGCATAATGATTTATTGTATGGAGGAAATCATTTCGGTGTTGAAGTTGAAACAGTCAGATACGATGCATTAAAAGGTGGCTTGCTGCTTGGTGACGGAAAGAACGGATTTAAGCACATTGCAGCCTACGAATCCGGTCTATATTTTGATTACGATGTCAGAGACCTTGCCGTTATTGATCAGAATGAATCTTTGAAAATAATAGTGGCAAACAACCAAGGACCCTTGGAAATATTTGAAATGAGAAAGGAACACTAATCATACTTCTCCTGCCGGTCCATATCTCTTTTCTGATCCCGATCCTTTATGGAATTTCGTTTATCATATGCCTTCTTTCCTTGAGCAAGGAAAATCTGTACCTTAATAAAACCACGTTCAGAAAAATACACTTTGTATGGCACGATCGTTAATCCCTTCTCTTTTGAACGCCTTTCTATCTTCTTTAGCTCCGTCTTTTTCAACAATAGAATTCTATCTCTTCTTGTCTCATGGTTATTGATGTTGCCATGATCATACTCGGCAATAAACATACTTTTGAGCATCAGATGACCCTTATGAAAAGTGCAATAAGCATCATTGAGGTTTGCCTCTCCTTTCCTCAATGATTTGACCTCAGTGCCTACCAATTTTATCCCAGCCTCAAACTCAGTGAGGAAGTGGTATTCAAACTTTGCTTTTTTATTTACTATTTCTTTAATTCTCGTGTCAGCCATTACAAATTATCAAAAATGAAGTTGGTCATTTTAGTGTACAAATGCAAACGCGTAGGTCCACCATAGATACCATGATTTCTATTTGGATAGTAATACGTATCGAATTGCTTATTCGCTGCCACCAATGCAGCAGCCATTTCAGCTGAGTTTTGAAAGTGTACATTATCATCTCCCATCCCATGGACCAGAAGATATGCTCCTTTCAATCTATCTGCAAAATAGATGGGTGAATTGTCCTCATATCCCTCCTTATTTTCTTCCAATGTACGCATGTAACGCTCGGTGTATATGGTATCATACCACTTCCAACTTGTAACCGGAGCAACTGCTATTGCTGCTTTGAAAACGTCATTGCCTTTAAACAAACAAAGTGATGACATATAACCGCCATAACTCCAACCAAAGATTCCTATCCTTTCCTCATCTGTAAAATCGAGACCTCCCAAATACTTGGCTGCTTCAATTTGATCAATGGTTTCATAATGACCTAATTTCAAGTAAGTCATTTTTTTGAATTCCTCCCCTCTTCCTCCGGTCCCTCTATTGTCGACGCATGCTACTACATATCCTTGTTGGGCGAGCATTTGAAACCACCAATAGTTCTGCCCTTTCCAGGAATCTGTCACCTGCTGACTGCCTGGACCTCCATATAAATACATGAAGACTGGATATTTGAATTCTGGTTTGAAGTCCATCGGCTTGATCATCCAGCCATTGAGAGCGACGCCTTCCGTGGTTTGGAAATTGAAAAATTCGACAGGAGACAGTTGAGTAGAATCCTGAGTCATGCCCAATGCTTTATTATCTTCGATGACACGAATTTTTTTCTTATCACCATTGTATACTACATAACTTGGTGGCGTATTGATGGTGCTATGATTTAAAACAAAATAATCATAAGTACTACTAAACTGAGCACTATTGGTTCCTGCTTCAGTCGATAGTTGCATCGATTTTCCATTCTTAAGTGATGCTGCATAGACTTCTTTCTCCAATGGCGATTTGGCTGCAGCCTGATAATATACTCTTTGGTTTTCTTCGTCAACTCCATAGAAGTCGGTTACATCAAAATCTCCTTTGGTTATTTGATTCTTGAGTTCGCCTTTATTGTTGAATAAATAAATATGGTTGAAACCATCGGCCTCGCTGGTCAATATGAAATCACCATTTTTTAGAAAGTGGAGGTTATCTGTAATGTCAATGTAATACTTGTTCTTTTCTTGATAAAGTAATTTTGATTTACCAGTCGACGCATCCACAGTCAGTAGTTCCAGATTATTTTGATGGCGATTCATTTTGAATGCGCATAAGGCATTGTTATCTCTTGTCCATTTGATACGTGGGATGTACATATCATCAAGATTGCCAATATCTGCTTGAGTTGTCTTACCTGATCTTACATTATAAATATGAAGAGAAACTTCAGCATTCTTTTCTCCTACTTTGGGATACTTCCAAGTAACGTATTCAGGGTATAGTTCATCTCGATAATTGGTCATGGTAAATTCAGGAACGTCACTTTCATCAAATTTAATGTATGCGATGTAACTTCCATCCGGGCTCCATTGATAAGCTTGCACGAAAGCAAACTCTTCTTCGTACACCCAGTCTGTGATGCCATTGATGATTTGATTTTTCTTTCCGTCAGTCGTTATTGGAGCCACTTCTCCATCAGCATTTCTAACATAGATATTGTTCTCATACACAAAAGCCATTCTCTTCTTATCAGGGGAGAGCGTTGCATTCATTACAGGCTTATCAAAGACCGGAACCATTGATGCACCATTGACATCATATACATACACCGTTGAGGTATACGACCTTCTGTAAATCGGCTCTTCATCTGTTTCAATTAAAATGAAAGATTCGTCCTCATTAAAACTATAACTTGTGATTTCTCCTTCAAATCCGTTTTCAAGTTTTAATTTTTCTGCTGACAGAATATCTCCTACAAATTCACCATTGGTGATATCATATTTTTTAATAGAATTATCCTCAAGTCGACTATAATGTTTTCCATCGTTTAGAAAATTAAATCCGGGAACTCGCTTGTTGAGGAATTTATAATCCTTCCAGAGTTCTTCAAGGGTGATTGCATTTTTCGTATCCTGCTGTGCAATAACTTGAAGCGAAAGAAGGCAAGCCAATAAAAGTAGACATTGTTTCATGACAAAAATTTGAGAGCTACAAAGTTAGCAGATGTTTTCGGATGGTAAAACCGGAAGCATTGATTAGAACAGAAAGGAACGAAAGAAAAAAAGTGAGACATTCCAAGGTGGCCCTGAACGTCTCACTTATATGAATAAATCTTAGAACATGAAGCCCATTGAGAGCATCATTTTAAAAGTATTTTTATCAACGTTGACAAGTGAATTTCTTCCATCTGTCAGCACTCTATACGGATAAAATCCTTCTTCATCAGAATAATTGTATCCAGTGATATCAATGAAGAATTTATCAAATCTAAATCCTACTCCACCAGATATTGTCGTTCTTGAAAATGCTTTGTCATCAATGGCATATGGAGACCCATCGCCACTAAAACCTAGTCTTAATCTCAAAACTCGATAAGCCAATTCTGCTCCAATTCGAGCACTGATGGACTGATCTAATTCTTTTCTGATGTCGTTATTAACTTCTGTTTGATAACTCGCTTCAGCTGGCGATTCTGAAAAAGTGGTAAAATCAAAATCTGCCTTTGAATAATTTTGGAACTCAACATCTGCATTCACAAAGCCTTTTATTTCATCACTTAAGTTTAGAATATATCCACCAGAAGCAATGATTTTCAATGGTGTCAATAGCTTGTATCTGAATGAACCATCTCCTGATTCTGCCATAAAAGTTTGTAGACTTCCTTCGTTGAAACTATAGGTCAATTCTGTATCATAATCATCTGAGAAGGTGTACCAGGTGGGACTATGAAATGCTACACCAAGCCTTAGAGCATTAGCAATTTTCGCTACCATACCTAATTTGAAATTTACACCAGAACCAGATGTACTTAAATTCTCATTATAAATAAGGTTATGGAAAATGGCTTGTTCTCCATTTGGATCATCCTCTTCATATACTTTGTACTCTTCGAACGAAACAAATGGGATAGAAACAGACATTCCAAAATTCAAGAAGTTATCGTAATTACCTGCCCAACCTAAACTAATTTCATTTATTCTTCCTACGCGATCAACGTACTGGTTTTTCATGATGAGAGAGGTTGTATCGAGAAAATCCGTTTCATAAAAGTTGTCTCCTTCTTTATCGAAGATCGCTCCTGCATCAAACGCTACACCTCCTTCGAATGGATCCAAAGCATCTGGACTAATTGAGTTGGCTACCTCTGCAAATCTTTCTGTGATTGTGCCGCGAGTTCTGCCTGTATAGCTAATTTCTTCTGAAAGATTGCTCAATTGTGAAAAGCCGACCATAATGTTAGATGTCAACAAACTTCCTGAAGGTCTGTTGGCTTTGACGTAACCAATATGATTGATATTTAAAGTATTGTCAATTACATTTTGCAGCATTTCTGGGTCTTTGACAAGAAAGGCATCAGCGCTTGCACTATTATAAGAAACACCTAATCCAAATTGCGATTTGTAAAAATCGCCTATACCTGCAGGATTAATATTTAGTGATCCAAAGTCTCCACCCATCGCTCCGAAACTTCCTCCCACTCCTGCTGTCCGTGCTGTACCTGCTACCTGATATCTGCTATACCTCACAGCATCAGTCAATGATTGAGCATGACAAATACACGCAAAGGTCAGAATACATATTGTTAAAAGAATATTTTTCATGTGGATTTGTTTTAATTCTACAATTGGTTGTCAGGAAGTTGTAAAAAAAAGGTGGACAAATATGTAAAATGTCCACCTTTTTCAAATCTATATACTCTTAGTGTTTTATTCTCCTCCTCTTTTTGATGAAGTTCTTGAACTTGAACCTCTTGAAGAGCTTCTTGTTGAACCACTTCTTGTAGATGATCCTCTTGATGAAGATGATCTTCCGCTATTGTAGCTTCTAGATGAACCTCCTCTTGAAGAGCTTCTTGATGAACTTCCCCGTGAAGAACTTCTTGATGAACTTCCTCTTGAAGAACTTCTTGATGAACTTCCTCTTGAAGAACTTCTTGTCGAACTTCCTCCTGAAGAGCTTCTTGTCGAACTTCCTCCTGAAGAGCTTCTTGTCGAACTTCCTCTTGAAGAACTTCTTGTCGAATTTCTAGTAGATGAACCTTTGCTTCCTCTGGTTGAACTTCCTTTTGAGCTATTATTTCCATACCTAGTATTAGAAGTACCTCTGGTTGAGCTTTCTCTTTCAGGCTTATCTGAATAACCTCTGAATGTGCTCTTAGGCTTTTCTGTAGAAACTCCTGGCTTTGATTCGGTAGGTCTTGGTGCACTAGTCGCATTTTGTCCTTTTACCGCAGGTCCGTTTTCAGTTTGTAAAACTCTGGTTGTTGAGTTTGTACTGTTTGGACTTATCGGATTTGCAATGGCTGAAGGAGTTGTAGTTCCTCTTTCTGAACCATTGTTTGGCGGACTTACATATCTAGGTCCATTACCTCTGCCTTGCGTACTACTTGAAGTACTGCTTCCTCTTCTTGAGCCATAGTAGCCATTGTTACTAGATCCATAGTAAGGATTGTTGTTGTTGGTTGCGTAAGTGGTTCCAGGGAATCCTCCATAATAACCACCACCTCCGTAGTAACCACTGTAAGACCAGGCATTGCCCCATCCTGGTGGACATCCCCAGCTATTACCCCAACCATTGTTAAAGTAAGGGTTGTACGGATTGTAGTAAGCATAGCTCCACGGATTTGCTCTTCTCCATCTTCGCAAACTCCACGAATTGCCCCCTATAAATATTCCATTCCCAACATATACCATACTATTAAATGGTGAGTTCCATGCTGAATAAGAATAAGGAGAATAATAGTAGCTGTCTACAAAGTAAGGATCAAAATATCCGAAACTTCTGCAACCTCTGTTGAATCTTCTGATTCGTGAAGTGTAGTAGTAATCGTAATCTGACCAGTAATCGAAGTCTGTATAGGCTTCATCATCATAATAGTACTCATCATCGTACCCATACTCATCATAATCACCATAATCAGATACAGTCATTGTTTCGACCAATACATCTGAATCTGGGTTATAGTAAAGGTCGTCAAACTGAGCACTAAGTGATGCTGATAATCCTAGAACCATCGTAAAAACTGTGTATAACCTTAGTGTTTTCATGACTTTATATTTAAAATTGATAGAAATCATTTTTGTGAAATATTACACCCTCAATTTATTAGTTTTGCGTGTCTTTTACTGTTAATGGGCTCTTAAATGTCGTTTTTCCCCAGTTAATTTCAGTTAAAACTATACCAAAGAGGCATTTTCACTATTAGGACGTAAAAATTCAAGAAAAGTTATCCAAAAACGGATCCAATGGCAAAGGAAATTACAAACAGAGCAGACAACTATTCCCAATGGTATAATGATATTGTAAGAAAATCTCAATTGGCAGACCATTCTGCAGTACGAGGCTGTATGGTTATAAAACCTACTGGATTTGCCATTTGGGAGAAAATGAAAGCCACTTTGGATGGTATGTTCAAAGATACAGGGCATGTCAATGCTTATTTCCCCTTATTTATACCTAAAAGTTTCCTCAGCAAAGAAGCTGAACATGTTGAAGGCTTTGCCAAGGAATGTGCTGTTGTCACACATCACAGACTCATGAATAATCCCAATGGAAGTGGTGTCGTTGTAGATCCGAGTGCAAAATTGGAGGAAGAATTGATCGTCAGACCTACATCTGAAACAATTATTTGGAATACATATAAAGATTGGATTCAAAGCTATCGAGATTTACCTCTGCTTATCAATCAATGGGCCAACGTGGTAAGATGGGAAATGCGAACCAGACCATTTTTAAGAACAGCTGAATTTCTTTGGCAAGAAGGTCACACCGCACACGCTACTAAAGAAGAGGCAGAAAAAGAAGCTGCTCTGATTCATGATCTTTATGCAAAATTTGCAGAAGAATATATGGCCATGCCTGTCATCCAGGGAGCCAAAACCGCGAATGAAAGATTTGCAGGAGCTGT
>JAHDDD010000420.1 GCA_020629535.1 Saprospiraceae bacterium | reverse complement strand
CGAACGATCTCTCACCCTTCTTATCTCAAAATTGACTATCTTGTACCTTCCAACCTGTTAATTAGCAATATCAAATCAACCCCAAAAAATGATGTCCATTGACTATCAATGGTTAAACATTTATTGATCTTGTAAAGCTAATTATGTTTGATTCTATTCCAAAAACATTGACACCCTATCATATGGATATGGGTGAGTTCAAGCCAAGGGAAATTAAAAATATTTATACACCCGAGACGATTGAACAAATTCAGGAAATTGTAGCCAAAGCCAATGCAGATAAAGAACATTTGTATACCATCAGCACTGGTAAAAACTGGGGTCTGGGTTCTAAAAAGCCAGTAAAGAGTCACTCCTCGATCGTTGACCTCAGGAATCTAAATAAAATAAGAGAACTAAATCTTGAAAAGGGTTATGCCATCATTGAACCGGGCGTCAGCCAACAACAATTGCACAATGCATTGATTGGCACAGATTGGATAGCCAATTTTACTCATAGTTGCGCTAGTACCTCAATTATTGGCAATTCTCTGGAGAAAGGAGTCGGAACTTTTCATCAACGGACCAAAGATATCATTGCTTTTGAAGCAATTACAGGTGAAGGCAAGCTCATCCGTACAGGTGCCTTTTGGCACAAAATGGAAAAGGACATTTTTTATGATGAGAATATTGGTCCCAATGTGTTCCCATTGTTTTTTCAGTCCAATTTTGTGATCATTACCGCTACTGTTTTCAAACTTATTCCTAGACCGGAATCCATGAAGTTAATGGAAATAAAGTTTAAACATTCTGTCCTTGAGCAAGCAATGAATCAATTGCAAAAGGCATACAAACATGATCTCTTCAATACCATATTCAAAATTTACAACGATCATGCACACAAAAATTATGGATACCAAGACGATGACAGTGGCGAAAGGTCATACATAGGTTATGGCGTCGTATACGGCCATGAGTTAGTCGTCGATGCGAAGCTGTCAGAGGCAAGTAAATTACTCAAAGAAACAGAGATTGAAGTTCAGATTCACAGTTATAATGATCAATTCGAAATTCCAAATTCAGACATTAGTCCTACCCTCCAAAAGATGAATGCAAGTATACCGACTTCAGATGCAATAGCATCCTTAAGTTGCGAAGGTGACCTCGATGTCAATTCTAAAGAAGGATGGGTACTGATTCCTCCTGTAGTACCATTCACAGGTGCCGATATTCTGAAAGCCACAGAAATGTACCATCAAAAAGAACGTGAATACGGCATCGAAGTAAACACGACTTTCAATGTACTTTCTGCCAATGCCATCGATGTGGTCACGTCCATTCGTTTCAATCGTTCAGAAAAGGAAAAAGTTCAATTGGTGCATAAAGTACTGGATGAATTACATATTGCTTTCAAGGAAGCCAAGTACTATCCCTATCGCTGCGACATTGATCATCAAACCAAGGAGCTGTTGTATGAAGATGAAACGTACTATGATGTGCTTAAAAAATTAAAACAAGCTTTTGATCCAAATGGCATACTGTCTCCAGGGCGGTATGGAATAGAATTATAATTAATTTTATTCTGTGTGATATCCTACTTGATATTTTTCATTCAGCCATGTACTGATATTTAATTTTACCGGTATGTCCATATATGCTTCATCATAGGTGTGGCAATACATAAACCCCCAATCCACTTCATTGTTATTTGAAATCTCGCACTTTGCATGACGAAATACTAAAAAATCACACCATTACCTGTCAAGATAATTGTTGGATTAATATTCATTTTCTAGATTTCTAATCAATGCAGGAGGCCATATCGAATTAGTAGAAATTTTTTACTCTTTTTTGATCTTGCAAAAAGGACGATCAGACTCCTATTTTTGCTCCTCGATACTTAGAATGAATCCCATCCCATGCACATTCTCAATCTTGATCGCATACACGGGGTCTTCTCTCAAGTACTTTCTAAGCTTGGTAATAAAAACATTCATACTTTGCGCCGTGAAGTAACTGTCTTCTTTCCATATTCTAAGCAACGCCTCTTCCCTACTCAATAGTTCTCCTGGCTTTTCAGCAAAGAGTTTAAGCAATTCGTTTTCTTTAGGACCGAGTTTAAACTCTTTTTTTTCTAATTTCAGGGTTCTTTTCTTATTATTGAATTCAAAAGAACCGATGCGACGAACATCTTGAATTTCTGTTTGATCGTGTCCTGTTGATTTCAAGATGGCTTGTAGTTTTAAAAGTAATATATCCGGATCAAAAGGTTTGACAAGATAATCTGCAGCCCCTATTTTATACCCTTTGACCTGATCTTCTTTCATTGATTTAGCTGTAAGAAATATAAAAGGCATTCCCGGTCTTATCTTTATAATGTCTTCTGCCAATGCAAAACCATCTTTCTGAGGCATCATCACATCCAAAATACAAATATCAAACTCCGATTTCTTCACCTCATCATATGCAAGCATACCGTCAACAGACCAAACGACTTGAAAGTCATGAAGCTCAAGAAAGCTCTTTAGCATCATACCAAAATTCGCATCGTCTTCTGCCAATAATATCTTATACATCTAATTCTTTCTTTAACGGTAATTCAAGAGTGAATATACTTCCAACTCCTTCTTCACTTTTTAAAGTTATGGTCCCATTGTGTTTTTCCACCATGGTTTTCACATAATGTAGGCCTAAGCCAAATCCTTTAATGTCATGTACATCACCTGTTGAAACCCGATAAAATTTTTCAAATACTTTTGACTGATTTTCTTTCGAAATACCCAAACCACGATCCGCTATTTCAATTTTCACTTTCTCTAGACCTACATGAGTCCTAATATCAATTTGCAACATATGTGGTGAATACTTGATGGCATTCTCAAGAAGATTGTTTAAAATATTTACAAAGTGATGTTTGTCTGCACTGATCAATGGATCGCTTTCATCCATATGCAAATCAATATTTCCCTTTCTTTCTCTGGCCCTCTTTCTAAAAGTCTCCACAACAGAATGCAGTACAGCATGAATCCTGATGTCTTCCAAATTAAGCTCCAATTCACCTTCTTC
>JAHDDD010000419.1 GCA_020629535.1 Saprospiraceae bacterium | reverse complement strand
AAAAAGACCTTCATTTACCATAAGTCTTTTTTGGATTGTTTTCAATCTGTTCCTTGCCATATTTGCTTATCTAATAATTCCAGACAAGACTGCAAACGCGAATGATCAAATTCCAGAATTGGCATTGAAAAACCCTGGCTTTTCTTGTAAAGTAATAAGCCAAACCCAAATAAATCCAACCAAAGAATCTTGGCTAAAAAAGTCATTCCTTGGATCCGAAATAATCAAAATCAGCACACCCATTCGAAGTGCAAATATTTCAACCACTGAAATAACTTTCACCTCACTCAATGGATCGGATAGAACCTTGGCCATTGATGATGATTACACATACAGCATTGAAGAAAGAAGATATTTCTTTGGTACCGATAAATATGGTCGCGATCTTCTGAGTCGAATCATCCTCGGTCTTCGAATATCATTTTTTGTCGGACTGATTTCTGTTTTGATTTCTATTGCCGTCGGATTGGTGCTTGGATTGGTTTCGGGCTATTACGGCGGATGGATAGATAACATCGTAATGTTTATAATCAATACCTTTTGGTCGATTCCAACAATACTTCTTGTTTTTGCCATTGTCATGGGATTTGGGACAAGCATTACAGTCATTTTCGTTGCCGTCGGATTAACCATGTGGATTGAAGTAGCAAGATTGGTGAGAGGTCTTGTTTTAAAAATAAAAGAACAAACTTTCATTCAAGCTTCAAATTCTTTAGGACTTTCACAAATCAGTGTAATGTTCAGACATATCTTACCCAATATTGTAGGTCCAGTAACCGTTTTGGTGGCGGCCAACTTTGCAATTGCCATTTTAATTGAAGCAGGTCTGAGTTACTTAGGTTTTGGTGTACAACCACCTACACCATCGCTTGGAAACCTTTTAAACGAGAACTATGGTTATGCATTGAGTGGAAAATGGCATATGGCATTGATCCCTGCATTGTGCATTATGTTACTTGTTTTAGCATTCAATTTAATCGGGAGCACATTAAGTAATATATTTACGAAGAAAGAAAGTCAAATTTGAGCAGAGAACTAATCATATTAGAAAAATTAGAGAAAGAGTTAAGTCTCAAAGAACTACAAATCAAGAGCTTGTTGACCATCACTCAAGCCATCAATGATAATGTAGCTGCTGAAGGACTATTTAATATGTATCGCTCTTTTCTTAGTTGGGAAATGGGGATCGAGTCCATGGTGCTATTTGTAAGAAAAAACGAATCAGAACAATGGGAAGCTCCTACAAGCATCAATATCGATCAACGCTCTATCAATGAATTGATCTCACTCATTCTTCCCTACAATAGACTTTACACCATCAAACAAGATGACCCCAAACCACTGCAAAAATTTGATGTAATCATACCAGTCTATCACAAAAACTTTCCTATCGCATACGCCCTTATAGGTGGTATTAAAGACAAAGATGATTTGTATAACAAAATTCAATTCATCACCACCATTACCAACATCATTGCAGTGGCGATTGAAAACAAAAGACTTGTAAGAAAACAAATAAAACAAGAAAGACTCAATAGAGAAATGGAATTAGCAAGTGAAGTACAACACATGCTCATTCCTGATAAAATACCAGAGAGTAGTTTTTTCAAAATGCACACCATATATCTTCCTAACTATAATGTAGGTGGAGATTACCTTGATTATGTCAAATTAGACGATGACAAATATGCTGTTTGCATTGCTGATATATCAGGGAAAGGAGTAGCTGCTGCTTTATTGATGGCAAATTTTCAAGCCAAACTCCAGAGTTTGATTTTCCAGTTCAGAGACCTGGAAACTTTTGTTTTTGCATTGAACGAATCCGTTTTTAAAATTACAAGAAGTGATAAATTCATTACTTTCTTTATTGCAGAAGTAGATAACAAGCGAAAGAAAATGCGCTACATCAATGCGGGTCATTATCCACCATACTTTTACAATGGAAAAGAATTGGTCGCCCTAACATCCGGCACAACAGTGATTGGTGCATTTGAAAAACTGCCTTTTATCCAAGAAGAAGAAGTGGATTTGAACTCTGGTTCACTACTTTTTTGTTTCACTGATGGATTGGTGGATCTAAAAAATGATAAAGGAGACTATTTCGATGAAAATCGTGTACAGGCATTTATCATGGAAAACATCAACAAAGAACCTGAAGTTTTGAACAATCAATTAATGAAAGAAATTAATAATTTTAAGGAATCTCAGGATTTTGTCGATGATATCGCAATTTTAACTTGTAAGATCAATTAGCATGTATCGAAGGTCGAAAGGCATAGCAATTTTGATGGCAATTTTTGGTGGATGGGCAGGAGCTCATAGATTTTACTTAGGTGAAACAGGGGCAGGTATTTTCTATGTGATGATCATGATGTTCGGTTTTTCTATAGCTAACTTTCCTGTTTCAGTAGTCCTTTCCATGATCGATGTTGTCAGAATGTTGACCATGTCACCAAGAGACTTTGACAGAAAGTACAATCGACATCTTCAAAATCAACAAAGACAATACGAAGGAAGAAGAAGAGACAGACGCAGAAAAGCGGATCCCAGACAAGAACAAATCCTCAGAGAAAGACAAAGACGAGCAGCTTCATCATCCAAATCACGCGTAAATCCTTATAAATCTACAGGTCTTAAAAAATACAAGGATTTCGAAATCGAAGAAGCCATTGATGATTTCGTAAAAGGTCTCGAAATTGAACCCAAAGATATTTCACTGCATTTTAACCTTGCTTGTGCCTATTCTATGACGGAAGAGGCCGATAAATCGCTCTTCCATCTCAGTCAGGCTATCAAGTATGGATTCAAAGATTTTGAAAAAATCAGAACCCATGACGATTTAGCTTTTTTAAGAATTCAGCCAGAATATGAAAAGTTTGACGAAAATGGTTTTAAATTAGATTCTGTTAAGATAGAGCCGAATAAAGGTCTGTTGGATGACGATGTGCTCTTATCTCAGTTAAATAAATTAGCAGAATTGAGGAAAAAGGGTCTACTATCCGACGAAGAGTTTGCAATTGAGAAAAAAAAATTGATGAGAAGGTAA
>JAHDDD010000418.1 GCA_020629535.1 Saprospiraceae bacterium | reverse complement strand
GTTCTGAAACCATTCACCACTCACCACAAAACATTCACCAAAAGTAGTTTTGTCAAAGACAAAACCCTACTTTTTCCACTTAATATTACAACCCATGCTCGGCTTTTGATTGGCTATTTCTCCTGTTCCATTCAAAACAGCATCAATAGCTGATCTTAAATCTGAGCCAGTCAATGGTTCACCATTCCCAGGTGTGCTTGCATCAAGTCTTCCTCGATAAGCAAGTTTCATAGAAGCATCGAATACATAAAAATCAGGAGTACATGCAGCATCATATGCTTTAGCTACTTCTTGAGATTCATCATATAGATATGGGAATGAATAGCCCAATTTTTCTGCCACCTCTTTCATCTTTTCTGGACTGTCAGCTGGATAATTTTCAACATCATTGGAGCTGATGGCGACAAAAGAAACACCTTTTTGGTTGTATGCGTTTGCAATATCAACGATTTGTGAATTCACATGAATGACATATGGACAATGATTACAGATAAACATAACCACTGTTGCTTTGTCAGATTTGATATCTGATAAAGAAACCTGGTTTCCATCCACCGAATTGGGTAGGTTGAAATCTGGTGCTTGAGTGCCAAGTGGCAACATATTTGAAGGAGTGAGAGCCATTTTATTTACATTTTGAAGATATACCTAAAATATAGTTGTTTTTAATGTCTATTTTTTCTGCTGTTTCCGATCCTAAGAATCCTTTGATCATTGAATTTTCAAGATGTTCTTTTGCATAACTCGTACAAAGTGTAGAAACAGGAGTGTATGACCAATGCCATTTCTCTTCTTGATAACCTGAGTCTCTGTCTGAACCCAGTGTTGTATAAGGTCGACAGAACCCAAATTTACTCGCATTGGCATTGAGCCATTCAAATTCTTTTAAACCTTTGCCGGATTCAAAGTATGCGTTATTAAACGCATTGATGTCAATGTCGGTACCCCAATGGTGCCTTGATGAACCTGGCATGGAGCTATATCTAAGTATAGCTATAGCTCTTTCAACAAAATCAGTGAATTTTTTTGCTGCATTTGTCTTTCCTTCTAATAAGGTGCTTCCATTCCACTTTCTTTCCCAAATGCCTTTTTGGTATCCAAAGTTTCTGGTGGCGGATACAACCTTTAAGTTGATGCCATTGGCCTTGGCAGCATTGAACATTTTTTTGAATGATTGCAAGGCATCTTTTTGCATATACCTGCCTGCCTGATTTGACATCTCATTTGGAATCTTATCAAATTGCTCGTGTGTTGCAGGATCAAATTGACCCATGATGAAATCAACATTTAACCATCCAGGATAATTTGTCTCCTTTGGTTCTTCTTTCATAATTTCATTTGCTGTAGCAAGCTCTTTTTCTGCCTTGATTGGATCCACTGTTTTTTGTTGACCACATTGAATACAAATTATACCAACCAATAGATATAAATATTGTTTCATTCTTTTGCTCTAGGTAACTTTTTCTGTAATTCCAAAATAGTCATTTTCTTTGATCACATTGACCACAGCTTCAGGAACCTTTGATTCCCAATCTTGATCACCTGTCAATAAATCATGCATTACCACATTTGGAAGAATGTACAACAATTCATGATCATATTCGCTCACACCAATAATTTGATGACAATCTAATAAATGCTTGTACAAAAAGTGAATACCTTTTGGTACGGGCAAGGTTTCTGCTGTCAGCAAATTCCCATTGTCATCATAAGCAGGATATACATAGATGGTAATATTTCTATTGAATAATTCTCCAAACGCAACCAATAATCGCCCATCTTGATTCAATAGATATTTTTCATTGATAATGTGTAAAAGTTCTCTGGCTCCGATCAACAGTCCCAGATTTTTAATTTTAAAATCAGAAAGATATTCTATTAGTTTCTGATGATTATTACAATTTGAAATCAAGACGCTTTTACCAAGACTGTTGAGCATCTTGGCGCGCATAAGAAAATCTTTTTCATTCAATTCACCATCGACTATTAGATTTTCAAGAGTGAGCTCGGCAACAATTCTTGCATTTTCAGGATCAACACTTTCTTGTGATTTGAATTGACTAAAACCAGAGTCAAACACATCCAGGGTAACCTTGGTTGGAGGACGGAAGTGACCTCTGATTACCATCAAATCTTTTTTATAATAATGAGTAGACGGATGTGTCATAGTACCTGTCTCATCGAACATGGCAACACTGGTCATATCATTTTTCACAAGATAAAGCGAGTAAAGTCTTTCATCAACATGTTCAAAATCCGGTCCGGTAACTCGCAACATGTCAATCTCAATACGACCTTTGATATTGTCTATCAATGAAGAGACCAAAAGTTCAGGATCATGATTGTAAAAGAATGCGGCATAAATCATGTTCACCCCTAAAAGACCGATGGCCTCTTGTTGTAGTTTGTTGTCATTATCAAGCATCTTGGCATGAACGATGATATCATTGTGTTTTCCTTCTGGTGAAAGTTGGAATCTAATCCCAAGCCAACCTTGACCTTTAATGGTCTTTTGATAGTTAATGGCTGCGACAGTATCGGCAAATACAAAGAAATTGGCATCCGTCCGCACATCTTGTAGCCTCTCGACCATCAAGCCATATTCGTGGTCGAGCATATTATTCAATCTCGGTTGGCAAACATACCGACCTGATTGTTCTGCACCATAAATAGCATCTGAATAAGTTTTGTCATATGCTGACATGGTCTTGGCAATGGTTCCTGCTGCCGCACCAACCTGGAAGAAAATCCTAGCGACTTCTTGTCCGGCACCAATTTCTGCAAAAGTGCCATAGATTTTATCATTTAAATTTATTTCCAGAGCCTTTTGCTCCTGCGACAATATCTGTGTGCTTTCCATCAAATGTTTGTTCTTGTATGTTATCTGCTAAATAGGATAGGAATGTGAGCAATTCATTCAAGGCACAAAAGTCGGAATTTATTTATACCAATGCAGGAAAAACATATGTAAACTTAGCTTCATTCGTCCTAATTGAATTCTTTCCCAACCAATCTATTTTCCCTTTCCAAAATCAAAAATTTATTTATCTTTGCACTCCTATTCA
>JAHDDD010000417.1:1383-3067 GCA_020629535.1 Saprospiraceae bacterium | reverse complement strand
CACTAGCAACCACTGATCCTGATGGTAATCCTACGAATGGAATCACCAGAACAGCGACGGACGTGGAGACATTTACACCATTAGATTTTGGAGCTATTCTATCCGCTATTGAAGAATGTGGAATAGATATCTTTGATCCACAATCGTTAGAAGATAATCTTGATTGTCTACTAGAAGCCATCGGTGATGATGGAGGAGGCGCTGGTGGCCTGGACCTTGATGCTGTCAAAAGTATTGCAGGCGGAGGACAAGATCCTTGGGATACCAAGCGATATCTCAATATCTGGGTAGCCAATATGTCTGTAGATTTAGGTACTGGAGCAGCACCATTCATACTTGGATTTGCTTATCCACCTATGGAAGCCCCCAACTGGCCAGAAGGTCAAGTACCTGCAAACCTTGAAGATGTGGATGGCGTCGTACTTCACTACGAAGCTGTAGGTCCTAATAACCCAAACCCGGGGTCACTAGCAGGGCTTAATGATCAAGGTCGTACTGCAGTGCATGAGGTCGGTCACTACCTAGGATTGAGACATATTTGGGGAGATGGTGATTGTACTATGGATGATGGCATCTCAGATACACCAGATGCAGATAGCAATGCCCAACAAATGTCAGCCGTAGCTTGCGAGACGATGCATACCAAAGATACCTGCCTTGAAGATGACCTTCCTGATATGATTGAAAACTACATGGACTACTCGATCGAGAGTTGTCAAAATATTTTTACTGTTGAGCAGATACAATTGATGAGAGCCATGCTTACAGGTCCTAGAGCAGGATTGGTAGAAGGTCAGCTTTCTGATGTGAATGATTTTGCGGATTTAGGTTTGAATGTTTTCCCAAATCCTACCTCTGGAAAAGTAAATATTAGCATCGAACAATCTCAGCAGATCAGTCAAATTTCAATTCTAGATATCTCTGGAAAAACTTTAGTTATCAAAAATCAGTTTGTTGCACAAGTCGATATTTCTGACTTCCAAAAGGGAGTTTACTTTCTGAAAGTGATCAATAAAGAAGGCCAACAACAAATCCAAAGAATTATTAAGAATTAAGTGGCTTTGCCATTTTTTATAAAAACCCCGAGATCTCTGATTTAGGGGTTTTTTTATGCTTATAATTATGCTGTAGCGAATTGAGAATTTCAAAAAAAAAATGACATACTACGCAACGAAAAGGTGAGATTTTGGGTACTACTAATATAAGAATATCCCCGTAATCTATAAATCTAAAATCAATGGGTTCATTAAAACTAATTTTCTGTATAACTTATATAATTATATCAAATTTGTTGCTTTCACAAAACTGTATTATCAATACAGATTATGAAGAACATTCTTGTGATTCATTTACTTTTTCAGAAGAAAACCAAATTGAACTTCAGTGGACTGTTAATGGAGCATTTTATCAAAGTGGCTGGGGGATTGACTTTGATCCCAGTGAAGCTGGAACTTATGAAATCTGTGGATATTACGAAACTTCAGATTGCCCTGAAGGACCCTTTACTTGCGATACTTTAATTATCAATGAAGATTGTTTTAGAAATTGTGAATTTAATGTAGAAATCAACCAACAGTCTTGTTCTGCATATACTCTTTTTACCACAGAGCAAGAACTGGTTGACTGGTTTGTCAATGATGTTTTTCAATTTACTGGTTCTGAATATAATTTTAACGCCACTAAT
>JAHDDD010000417.1:0-1283 GCA_020629535.1 Saprospiraceae bacterium | reverse complement strand
GTACTTATGAAATCTGTGTTGTCAATGAAGGTTGCCCTCCAGAAACAAATGTTTGCGAAACTTTTGTCATCAATGAAGATTGTTTTGACTGTGAATTCAATGTAGAAATCAACCAACAATCTTGTTCAGCATATACTCTTTTTACCACAGGGCAAGAACTGGTTGACTGGTATGTCAATGATGTTTTTCAATTTACTGGTTCTGAATATAATTTTAACGCCACTAATTCTGGTACTTATGAAATCTGTGTTGTCAATGAAGGTTGCCCTCCAGAAACAAATGTTTGTGAAACTTTTGTCATCACTGAAGATTGTTTTGAGACCGTGAATATAGATGAGACTTTACGAGACAGAGAAGTTATAATACGACCTACCGTTACAAATAGCCACTTCAGTATTGGTGGCATATCAGCAAATTGTATCATTCAGATTATTGATCAAAATGGAAAATTAGTCTTCCAAAAAAGAGTTCATGCAGACCTAGTAACTAATACAAATTGTGATATTAGCAATTTACCTCCTGGTTTATATTATATTTCAATCTTAAACACGGTAAACAAGCTTAAAAGAATTAGTAAAATACTAAAAATGTAAATCTGCATCAATTTCAAAATATAGAAAACCACCCTGAAAAAGCTCATCACAAAAATTCGATTCTTAATTATTTGAAATCAAATTTATCTGATGTAAGCGATCCATAAATTCTTGTTGAATCGTTGTCTAACAAAGTTCAACCAGTATTCCTACCTTTGCCAAAAATTTCGAAAAAATAGATGATTGCATTATCAGATATCTTTGTAAAGTATGGCGATAGAGAATTGCTCAGTAAGGTCAATCTTACGATCAAAGAAAAGGACAAGATCGGACTCGTGGGAAGGAATGGAGCTGGAAAATCTACGATGCTCAAAATCATCGCAGGCACCATATCTCCTCATGGTGGCAATGTCTCTCGACCTAATGGGACGACCTTAGGTTTTTTGCATCAAGAGCTTTCTTTGCCCTCGGGCAGCACCGTGATGGACGAGACGATGAAAGCCTTTGAAGAAGCCCAAAAAGTCGAAAAACTCATCGAAACCATCAACGAAGACCTATCCACATCTACCGATTACGAAACGCAGCGGTACATGAATCTCATCCAAGATTTATCGGATGCCAATGATCGTTTTACCGCATTAGGAGGCCTAACGATGGAGGCGGATGTGCAAAAGATATTGACGGGATTAGGTTTTAAAGAAACGGATATGCATCGTCCAACAGATGAATTTAGCGGAGGTTGGAAAATGC
>JAHDDD010000416.1 GCA_020629535.1 Saprospiraceae bacterium | reverse complement strand
CTCTCATTCTCCTCATCCTCTCATTCCCATCATTGATAAACCCGAACATAATCTACCAACATTTCACATGATTCAAACGTATCGGAGATGATGGGCAAGATCGCTATATTCAATAATAGGTAATGATCGTGATCATAAGGCCAGGTTCTGGCATTCTTATTTTTAGGATGGTATCGATAATGCTCTTTGCCATCAACACCAAAGCTCAGATAATCTTTATTCCAGTCCAATGAATACACATGAAAATCAGACAATGCGGTAGGGATAATCTGATTTCCCAAGTCTGCTTGATCCCCATGCTTATAAGGTGTATGCGTCGCACTTTGGATGATATTTGGTTTGCTACCCCAATGTTCCATGATATCCATCTCTCCGCAAGAGGGCCAACCTGTGGTGCCATGACCTTGTCTTTGCCAATAGGCTCCTTTTTCATTGATGTTCTTGCCGAGTGTCCAGATGGCTGGCCAAACGCCTTTTCCACCCGGGAGTTTTGCTCTGACTTCTACCCTTCCATAGGTAAAAGCAAATTTTGAGTTGAGTCTTGCTGAAGTGTATTGCTTGGTTTGACCTTGAGCAGTATATATTTCTTTTTTAGCAACAAGATGCAGATGTCCATCTTTGACAAATGCATTGTCCGATCGATCTGTGTAATGTTGTACCTCATTGTTAAACCAACCTCTTCCGTTGGGTATAAAAGATTGCATAAACCATTGAGTAGAATCCAATGGACCATCTTGGTCAAATTCACTAGACCATATTAGTGTATTAAAAGTTGTCTCTTCAGGGGCCAGACTTGACTTCTCAGCACCCGCGTTTCTATCAATGCAAGCGCAAAAGGCAATCAAGCAAATTAGCGAAAGTATTATCTCAATCTTCATTTAAACCAATCTTTAGAAACCATCATTCTTTTTATAAAAATTCGTTGTGTTATTATTTCAATATTTCGCCATTTCCCAATTTCGCTATCTCGCTATTTCTCTAATTCTCTATTTGTTCTTTCCTTTTCCACCACTTAAAAACAAGGAAGCCAATTCCTGCCAATAAGATCAATGAACTGATCAAAGAAATCAATGAGCTCGTCTTGTACACAGGTGGATCAAATTCGAATACTATTTTGTGGTCTCCAGCTGGTACTTTCAAACCTCTGAGTATGTAATTGACTCGAATATGATCAACAGGCTGGTCATCAATGTAAGCCTGCCACCCTTTGTTTGGACCATACCATACCTCAGAAAATACAGCCAAACCGTCAGTAGATGACTGGCTGGTGTATTCCAGTCTATTTGGAGCATATTTGTCCAATTTTATTCTTCCGGCGCCTGAAGGATTCAGACCACTTACATAAGATGCAAACTCTTTATGGACAATGGCTGTTGAATCTGCCTTAAAAGAAGACATTGCATTGATTTCATCATCAGCGGAGTTTGCCATTTGAATATTTTTCACAAACCAAGCATTACCCAATGCATCAGGATTTCTTTGTGCTCTTGGATTTTGTCCATCAGCTGTAATGATGTACTTCGTATTAAGCATGTTCATTACTTGTGTGTTGCCTTGCGAAAGGTGGTAATCTATCATGTCCTGATACCTTTGCAATTTGGCAGCGTGCATTCCACCAATGGTTTTATGATGGTACGACGTTCTTGCATCCTGAAAGGTATTCACCGTAAGGTCAAAAACGCGATAATGTAAATCTTTATCACTTTTAATCTGGACATCGACTGGCCTTTCGGCGAATATATTTTTGTAATCTCGTGATGAAACAAAATCATCGGCAGCGACGTATTGACGGTCAATCAAGATCAAGTCAAAGACTGCCAATAATCCAATGCCAAGAATGGCCCATTGCGTTTTCAATTTGTCTTTTATTGCAAGCCAACATAAGGCTGCTGAAAAGATTATCAATGCTGCCGTTCTCAGTGAGCTGTATGTAAGTAAAGATTTTCTGTCAGCAATCAATCCTTTCATCATACTATCTGGCAAACCATATTTTGCATCCGAAGGTCCTTGAAAATCAAAGAAAGCAGATCCCGCGAAAGCGAAAATCAATGCAAGTACTGTCAAAATACCTGCTGGTATGAATAGATGCGCTGGCTTGAATGCTTTTTTGTCTGATTTTAAGAATGCATCCAATGCAAGCATCCCAACCATGGGTATTACTACTGCGGTGACCGATAGAATACTATTGGGTGTTCTGAATTTATTGAAGAACGGAAACACATCAAAAAAGAAACGGTATAAACCATTGAGATTACTTCCCATAGAAAGACCCAAGGTTAACAAGACTGATATAGCAGCCCACCATTTCAATGTGTTATCCAAATATTTAAAGCACAATAAAAAGAGAAAACAAACCACCGCACCAAAATATATGGGTCCACTGGTGAAGGTCAGCTTCCCCCAATAGGTAGGTCCCCGACGACTGTCTTTGGGAATCCCATTTTTCTTAAATGCACGATCTAAATTCGAGCCTTCTTTCAATTTTTCATTCGAACTTCCTCCCACTGCCATCGGGATAAAACTTGGAATTAAATCTCTCGCCCCATTACTCCATGCTGTCGCATATCCGTATTCCAATCCATCTACCTGTGAGCTAGATGCAATGTTGCCTTTTTGAGCAAGGATGGGTTCCCCTCGCATCGTGTCTTTTGAATATTGGTAGGTTGGCAAAAGTTTACTTGCTGAGGTACCGAATGCGATGATCAATCCAATCAACAGATATCCACTTGCTTTTAAAAAGGTATTCAATGATTTATTTCTCGCAGACTGAATCAATTCAACCAATACAAAAATCAGCATCAACAAACCCAAATAATACGTCATTTGCGGATGATTGGACCCGAGATTAAATGCCATTCCCAAAGTAAACAGTGCGGTACCGATAAGCAGTCTGTTTCTATAAGCCAAAACCACTCCGGCGATGATCAACGGCATGGACATAATGGTGTCAAGTTTGGTCATGTGTCCAGCTTCATAAAGTACAAGATTGTTGGTACTAAAGGCGAAGGTCAATGATCCCACAATCGCCAGCCATGGATGTACGCCCAATGCAATCATCATGATGTAAAAACAAATCATACCAAAAATGAACATACCTGCAGGGCGAGGTAGACCA
>JAHDDD010000035.1:18891-19366 GCA_020629535.1 Saprospiraceae bacterium | reverse complement strand
GCAGTGCTATTGATGTTAAAGAATTTTTCTGAGCTAGGAATATTGTTTGTCATTAACGTAGCTGCATACGATTCTTCTGTCGAAGGAAATTCAATCATTCGTATGATGTCATAAGGATACTCTGAAAAATGAGCTTCATTAAATCTCAATGAGGAAGAAATTCCATCAATCATTTGTTCCAGGTTCTGATCATGGTTTTCGAGATGATAGATTTCAACCATTTTATCATCAATGCTATATTCCTTCATTTCAAATTCGCCAGAATGAAAAGAAAAATTAAATTTCACCGGGTGCGGAGTTTCGTATACAAAGTACCGTCTGTTATTCTCCGAATATTTATTGACTAAATTTCCAGGAGCAATGGCAGTCTGATTGTTCGAGGTCGAAATGGTAGTTTTGATGTTGAGCTTATCTGCATCTCTATGGTAGAAATTAAAACTTGTTGCCAAGCTATCATTGCCTATTTCTCCTCGTT
>JAHDDD010000035.1:0-18881 GCA_020629535.1 Saprospiraceae bacterium | reverse complement strand
ATATCCCAATCTTGGTAAGATATCCTGCTTAATAAACGTACCATTGATTAAGACATTTGAGTTTCTTGTAAACAATGTATTTTCAATACTGGCAACTGTAAAATCCAAATTGATTTGCTCATCTATTTTCAATGGTTTGTCCAAAACATATAGATGACTTTTGGACAATGAATCGAACTTTATTCTCTGGGCATTCTTTATCTTAAGCCTTGTAGTTTCGTCAAATCCAGTCCGAATGAAAATGGTATCAATATCTTTATTTGATTTGTTTTTCAAGATGTAACTACCTGAAGCACCAAATCTTCTTTCTTCCGGATAAATGTTGATTTCTAAATTTACATCAACGATTTTTGGTTGTACCAAGTTGGCATATTTTTCCCATTCAGTTTTATATTTTTTTAAGTTTGCTCTTGCGGTAGAATTTCCAGTTACAGTTTCTGCTTTGTAGATTTTAAAACCAGACAACATGCTAACAGCAAGAATGGAAATGCAAGCCATAATGATACCTCTTCGCTTTTTTACTGCATTGTATGTAAATCTTTCTACCAATGACTCAGCAATGCCTCTCTTCCAAAAGAGAATACTGAGGAATAAAACCACTATTGCTATCAATGACCAATGACAAAGGAGAAGAAAGAAACCTTTTAACTGTTGACCATAGCCTTGGAAGTCAGAATATTCCATTGATGGATATGTGTTAAACTTAAGTAACTGCGTATCGATACCTACTTGTTGCAATCCGTCAATGCCAAGCCATAAACAAATCAAAATGAAAAGTCCAACAAAAATATTCTTAGAAAAATTATGAATGAAAATGGATACCATGGTCCATATCACAAGCATGGGCAATGACAAAACGAAAATTCTAAAAAAATACAGACCAAGCTCAAGGTGGAAATATTGATTGGCCAATTGATTGGTTAAAGAGACCATTAGAAACAAAAGTAACCAGATCGCTTGGAGATTGAACATGGTGAAGAATGAAGCAAATATGGATTGTGCATTCAATATCGGAGTTGTATCAACCAGTTGGTTCATTTCGCTTTGGTGATTTTTAAATACGAGCATACCGGTAAATAAGAATGTACCTAAAGTCAGAAGAACATTATAAATCGCCAATGGTCCTCCACTAAGAATCTTGGTGAAGGGCAATAAATTAAATTCACCTGTATTGCTCACTTTAAGTTGGAGAAATAAAACAGAAATCAAAGCCAATACACTGAAACCAATAAATAGCCAACTTTTGATAATTGAAAGACTTTGATATTTGATCATGTATAACATTCCATTCAACCTTCCTCCAAATGAGAAGTCAATTTTGTTTCCCAAATCAAGTCCTTCTTCATGACTTGCTAAAATTTCTTGATTTGATGTTCGCGTTTTCCTTTGAAAGAAATTCCATTCATATTGAAAATCAAATTTATTGGCGAATAATATCAATGTACCAAGTCCAAATCCAATCCATAACAATCGATTCAAAATCAAGAGGCCAGACATTGGAATCTGCTCATAATTTTGAAGTTCCATATTCCAATCTTGCGTAGCCAGAGAAAAGGCATGTTGACAAAAAGGATCTAGCACGGCGAGTAAATTAGGAAATTGGAATATTGAATTTTCAAGAATCAATTGGAATAAAACAAAACCAAGGGCTACAAAAATTCCTGCCAGGATATTTCGGCTCATACCGACAACCACAAAAATCAAAGATGAAATCGCAAAGAGGGTAGGGAGCATAAATATGAAGTATGCAAACGTATACGACCAAGGGTTATATTCTGTTATTTTTGGATTTTCTACCCCAAGTAGGTGTTCTCCTGATATCATTGATGTGATACACAGAAGACTGATGAGCAGGACCATAAAGAAGGCCGAACCAAACTTTCCGAAAATAAATGAGTTTTTCGAAATAGGGAAAGAATATAAAATGCCATGGATTTTTGATTGATAGTCTCTATATAAAGAAATTCCCATTACAAATGCGACCACAAATAGAAGCAACTTTGTCAAAAGAAAACTAAATTGGCAAATCGCATAACTGGAATTCAAATACTTAATGCCTTCTTTAAATTCTGGTGTGCCATCGAAAAATCCACCTGTGCCCAACATGCTGACAAGAGAAAAGCCAAAGTAAGCCAAACATAGCACAAACAATAGTGGAGATTTTGCCCAAGACCGGAGTTCAAAGTTGAATATTGCATTTTTCATTGGTTCCCTGATTTAAGATTCATGAAATAAAAATCTTCCAATTTCTCAGCTACCCTTGTGAAACCATTATTCAACTGTTCTTTTGAAAAAATTCTTTGAAGACTTTGACCACTTTCATTGAATCTCTCACTCAGGTGTGTATGTGTTACAGGTAATTCCGCAATTTCTTCTTTTGATAATGCTGTCTCCCAAATACAACCACGTAAACTTTTAATAGCTTCGCTTGGACTGGATTTTATGAGAATCTTTCCCTCTTTTATGATTGTCAATTCGTGACAAAGTTCTCTCACATCTTCAACCAAATGGGTAGAAAAGATGACAATGTTTTCACTACCGATGTTTCGTAGTACATTCAGAAATCGACTTCTTTCTTCAGGATCGAGTCCAGCCGTTGGTTCATCAACTATGATCAATTTCGGATCATTCAAAAGGAGTTGGGCGATCCCAAACCTTCTTTTCATGCCGCCCGAAAAAGTACTCACTCTTTTGTTTCTGACATTTTCTAAATTTGTCAATTCCAATGCTTTTGAAACAACAACCGACCTAACTTTCTTCGAGACAATTCCTTTGAGAACTGCAAAATAGTTGAGTAACTGCTCTGCCGTATCTTTTGGAAAAACCCCAAATTCTTGAGGCAGATAGCCCAGGTCTTTTCTAAATTCAATCTTGTTTTCGAAAACATTGATACCATTAAACGATACAGTTCCTCTATCAGGAAGTTGAAGCGTAGCGATGGTTCTCATCAAAGAAGATTTGCCAGCACCATTCGGACCCAACAGACCAAACATTCCTTGCTTAATATCCAGATTCACATCATCAAGTGCCCTGACTCCATTCTTATAGGTTTTTGAAATATTGCTCAATTGTAATTTCATTGCGATCAATTTTCTACAAATCTATATAGCATTGCTACGGCTTTCCAGTTTTGGCCCTTTGATTGCGTTTCACAGGATTCCATGAAACTAATTTGCGAATTGAGACTGTCTCAATGGATGATATGGGACCGTGAGACTCCCGTGGTTATTGAGTATCAGGAAAAAAGGAGATAAAATCAAGGAAAATGAAATGATGGAGGAATAAATTGGCATGAAGACAAGAAAATCAATATTCAGCCCTTCGCTTCCCGTTTTTTTCTCTGGTTTATTTGTGCGTTTTGAGGTATTCGGATGGGGAAGTTCCAACATGTGACTTGAATGCACGGTAGAAACTACTCTTGGACGGGAAGCCACAATTTTGTGCTATTCCGACCATCGAGAGAGACTTATTTTCAGGCTTTACAGCCTCTATTTTAAATTTTTCGACACGATAGTTATTTATAAATTCATAGAAGTTGGTATCCATTTCCTGATTCAGCAAGTAGGAGATTTTCTTTTCTGTACTGTCCACAGTTTCAGCCAATTCTCTAAGGGTCAAATCTTGATTCATGAAGGATTCTTCCACTTCCATTTGATGAAGAATGGACTTTTTTAGGATATCAATTTCTGCGGCATTAAGTAGCTTAGAATCTTCATAAGGTGTGTTGCTTTTCTTCTTGGATTGATTTTGTTCAAGTTTTTGGATTTTGTCCTTATTGCTAAACCAATCCTTAGTCAACCTATAAATGAATGAAGCATTGAGTGCGATGAAGAATATACTTGGGGCACCAAATAGAAAACTGTCTCGATGGAAAAGATGAGCATAGATATCTCTTTCAGGAAATTTCATTTCATAGAAGATCACCCTTAGTATTTCCGGTCCAAAGAACAAAAGAGAAGCGAAGAATACATATTTTTTCCAACTCTCTTTCGAGAAATATTTTGGAATCAGAATGAAAGCATTGACATAAAAGTAAATAGGTAAAATCAATACAGAAAGTGGAGCTGGAGTATTCGGTCGTAAACGTACGTCAAACCAGTCTTCATTCCAATCAACATTGACAGAAGCAAAAATGAAAAACCAGAAGATAAGGTGAATTGCTATTTCAATATATTTTTTCAATCCTAGTTTTGAGCGTCAAAATATTCAATTGGAGATAGAGACTATCATAGCTCAGATCCGCTCTTTCATCCATTTCACCATTAGTTCTAGCACTTCAGGACCTTCTTCATCACGGGTGAGTTCATGGTAACCTTTTGGCCATATGCGAAGTTTCTTGTCTTCTGAAGCAGCACTTTCGTGTAGGAGCTGGGCACCCTGAACTTCGGCAAGACGATCTTTGGCGCCATGTTGAATAAAGAGTGGCAGTTTGAAGTTTTCAAATTGGCCTTGCACTTTTTTCTGTGCAGCAAGCAATTCTCCACCGGTTCGAGCATGTATGGCATCATGAAAAACCAATGGGTCTTCATTGTACTTATCCACCTCAGCTGAAATTTTAGAAATCGAAGAGGAATCTATTTTTACAGTCTTCAACTTAGGTAGAATTTTCCCTATAGGGCCTGCTAGTTTTTGTAATAACGGAGCAGTATTTCTATCGGGCATCAGGAATGGAGCTGTCATCAACACTCCTATTAAATTTTCTTCTTTGAAATTTTTATTTAATAAAAAAGAGGTTAGAAGCAGCGCACCCATTGAATGAGCATAAAAAAAATAGGGCCTGCTTCTTTCTTGCGATTTAATGAAGTGTTCTAAATCATCAATAAAATCTTGGAAGTTATTTATAAATCCCTTTTTACCATCAGATAGGCCATGCCCCTTTTGGTCGTATGCGAAAACATTAAAACCTGCTTTGTTGAAAATGGCAGCCTCTCTTTCATATCGCACTGCATGTTCGCCATAACCATGGATTAAAAGCAAATCTGCTTTCGGTTTGTCTATGGTCCAGCTATGGGTCTGAAGAAGATGTTTGCCTGGAGTAGCCAATGATTCTTTTAGATAGTTTGCCATTATTCAGTTTCGGTTTGTTCTTTTGGATCCAATTTAATGAGTCTGACAGTTTCGATTTTGGTATCGCTGACCAACTCAAGTATCAATTTAAAATTGTTCAGTTCGATAATATCACCTGTTTCAGGAATATTTCCGGAGGTCATGACGATGTAACCTGATAAAGTTTGATATTCTCCTTCAGGTATCCCAAGGTCATATTCATCATTGAGATGATCAATTTCCAATCGACCTGAAAAGATGAATTCATTTTCATTGATTTGTTTATTGATGAATTCTTCCACATCATGCTCATCGTCAATTTCACCAAATATCTCTTCAAGAATATCTTCCAAAGTAATGATTCCAGCTGTGCTACCATATTCATCAACGACACAAGCGATGTTCACTTCATTGCGAATAAACGTCAACATCTGCTCTTTGATGTTCATGGTTTCAGGCACGAATGGAATATCTAAAATGATGCCTTCAACAGTTTTAGGATTGTTAAACAATTGTTGGTGATGAATGTATCCAACAATATTTTCAATATCATCATCAATGACTACGATTCTTGAATGATTGCTTTCTTGAATGGTTTGGATCGCTTCTTCAATACTCACCTTTTTGTCAATCGCAACAATTTCTGTTCGTGGGACCATGGCTTCTCTCACTTTCATCGTGCCGAGCCCGAGTGCATTGGTCAATATTTCTTTGTCAATGCTTGAATCATCTGTCTCTGAAACTGATTTTTCAATATAATCCTCAAGGTCCAATCGAGTGAGGACATTGCTATTTCCTTCTAGCGGGACCCGAACAACATACTTGAGTAAGAAGTTCGAAAGGCCGGTCATCATATACGTCGGTACCGCCAATAACCATTTTAAAAATTGAAGAGGATAGGTGAAAAAGTATAATAACTTGTTTGCAAAAATTCGAAAGAAAGTTTTTGGAAGAAACTCACCAAATATCAACACAATAACAGTCGCCACTAAAGTATAAATGAGCAATGCAGGAACGCTGTCTCCAAAAAATGGTTCCACAAGGGGAGTCAGTAGGGAAGTCAGCAAGGTTGTAAATGCCACCAGTGCAATATTATTACCCACCAACATCGTACTGATAAAATTATCGGGCTTTTCATAAAATCTCGCCAATAATTGGCCTCGACGAGAACCCTGATCCTTCTTTACAGCAACACCTAACTTATTTGCAGAAACAAACGCAATTTCCGATCCCGAGAAAAAGGCGGAAAGTATCAGAAAAATAATAATGCCAATAATTAATCCCATCTCAATTGTAAAGGTAAATAATTAAACAGTTTTGAATAAGGGTTTTGTGTATTCTGAAAAGTAGGTACCTAAATCAAGTAGCAAATCACTAAAAATCACTGATTACCCAGCGCTTTTTCTAATTCCAAAAACTTAATTCCGGTGATCTTTTTGTTCAACTGAAATCTTTGAAATTCCTGTTTCGCTATGAAGCCATAGCCGAAGAGTGTGTCACCTCTTGTAGGTTGGGCAATTCTAACATATTTATTGGTGTACATTTCACCAGTCTCTTCATCCCAAATCAATTCATTGGTGCTGAGTTCATCGTTTTTGTTGTTGTAAAGTCTCACGTCGTCTTTGACGTAGATTTTTTTCTCTTTGTTTTTTCTGATTGCATAATTTGATTCAAGCCAACTGACGATACTACCATTTGGATTGTAGAACTCAACTTTCACACCATCTGGGAATTCATCATAAGACTTTGATTTCTCAATGTGTCTCTTCAATATGGGCGCAGATATTTTCAATTTCAACTGAGCTGAATCGGAATAAAAGATTTCTACATCTTTTGCTACCTCAATTTTTAAATCTTTTGCTGTAAATAAAGCATCAATTTCTGCTTCCGTTCTTGAGCAAGAAGAAAGTAACACCAGTAGCCAAAATGAAGTGAGAAAAAAGTAACGCATACAAATTACCGTATGACTGTAATAGAACCTTTGTAAAATAAGGTTTCATCATCAATAAAAGTGATATCTGCAATCCAGGTAAAAACCCCAGGATTTACCAATTCACCTTTGAAGCGACCATCCCAACCAAATTGGAAATTATTGATAGGTACATCAGTGCCTTCATACACGAGATTTCCCCATCGGTCATACACATAAATTTTGTTGACTGACTTGACCTGAGGTCCAACACCGATGTTGAAAAAATCATTATCACCATCCCCATCAGGGGTGAAAATATTGGGACCAAATACAGGACGAATAACATTTGCAGAAACCGTAACAAAGTCCTCAGATGTACATCCGTTTTGATCGGTAACGGTGAGTGTATATGTTGTTGTGCCTGGAGGTGTTACATCGGGATCTAAGCAATCAGTACAGCTCAATCCTTCCGCTGGACTCCATTCTACAGTCACATCCGCATATGATGGTAGATATGACCCTTCTAGCATTCCACTGAATCCAAGATCAACAGTCACGTCAGGTCCTGCTTCTGCAATGATAGGTGGTGGCTCATCGATTAGAATTTGTTCCGATGCCATACAGCCTTTTTTATCTTGTACAGTCAATGTATAAAATCCTGCACCCAATTCTGGAAACAACGGACTTGGTTGGAAATTTGTACTGGTAAGGGTAAACTGATATGGTGGAGATCCTCCAGAACCAAAACCTAAAATCTCTCCTGTGAGTTCACCCGCACACAATATATCTTCTGCAAGATAGTCCAGACCCAGAGTCGTTGTATCTGCACAACAAGGTTCAACGAAAATATCCACAAGTTCAGTAACAGTACATCCTCTTTCTGATGTGATGGTCAATGCGATCACTTTGTCCCCAAAAGAATCATAGATCACTTCATGTGGTCCAATATCTTCTGCAAATGCTGGATCAGCTCCAACACCGAAGCTCCAAAAATAGTCAACTATGTTGTCGGTGAGCGATTGAGAATTATCTGAAAATACAATGGTCTTATCACACTCAAAAGCATCCACTGCTTCAGCAATCAATCCAGCATCCGGTCCAAGGAAAGTTCCTGTGCCACCAAATTCTATTTCAAATCCAAAACCAGATTGGCTAAAATTATTGATCACCAAGGCATAGCTTTCACCTGAAACCATGTTTAAAGGAGCAAGGAAATTATTGCTTCCGTTGTCACATCCAGCAAATTCTTCCGTGTCAGTTTCACCTTCGGCAAGTCCAGTTGGACCAAAACAAGGTGCATTCTGAGCTGGTGTGTTTCCAGCCGATCTTCCGGAAAACATACATCTTACTGATTCACGATTGGTACAATCATCGAGACCACCAGGAAGTCTGTATACGACAAAGTCGATATCTTCTTCATCGTCATTTGGATTGTTGGGAGTGATGGTAAAAGTCAAAGTACCTGTTTGGTCACAAGTCCATGTATACCAAACGGATGCTTCTTCGCCTCCTTGCCCAGGACCGGCACATGAAGCGCCTTCCAATTCATTTGGTAAGTCTCCTACAGAATCCAAATTTTCAACAAAAAAACCAGACTTATCACATAGCACTACAGCATCCGGACAATCGGATTCAGGAGAAGGAATGGGAATGAAAGACTCAATACAAAGGCCAAAGGTACCTTCGCGATTTTGTTCTGCATCAATACGAATATAATATACTTGGCCGATGGTAAGATTATTTACGACCAGCTCCAAAATGTTTGTGCCTTGACCGTCTGCCACTGAGCCACATGCAAGTTCCATCAGATTGTTGCAATCACCACCATAAATAACCATTGATGGGGTAGGAACATTATTATCATTGATCGATTGCTGACCAAACAGTTGGAAGAAAGCAGCAGGAGCCGTCGGAATAAAAGAAAACCAAACATCATGTGAATGGCCATTGAACCAACAAAAAGGAAGTGGTTCGGGCGACAAAGTTGCTCCGATGTTGTCAAATTCACTCAAATCACTGCAATATTCAGTGATTGGTCCAAGGAAATTTGCAAACTCACATTCATCATTTGGGACCTGAGCATTTGATGTAAATGCAATTCCTATCAGTGCAAGAAGTACGGTATATTTTTTCAAGTGTGTTGTTTCTGAATTTTTGGGCAATCGATCTTATTTCAGTTGTAGAAATAACCCCGAAATTATCCAATTTATATATAATTAATGATTCAAATGCCAATCGGTTCGTTGCTTATGATAAATTTAACCCACAAAGCATCATATTTCCTTGGTTATCTTGGATAACTTTCCAATTTTTAGACGCTAAAGAAAACTGATTATGAATTTCCGTGCCACCATCGATATCATGCCTCACAAAGAACTCCTTGATCCTCAAGGTAAAACAGTTGAGAAAAATATGAAAAATGTTGATCTGGGTAAGATTAAGAACGTCAGGATCGGCAAGCATGTAGTCTTCGAACTGGAGGCTAATGACGAAAAAGAAGCCAATGAAATGGTAGATTTGGCTTGCAGAAAAATGTTGGTCAATGTCATTATGGAGACCTATCATTTTGAACTCACACCGCTGAATTAATGCTCTATTTTGTCCCAACACCGATTGGGAATCTTTCCGATATCACCTTGCGAGCCATTGAGGTCTTGAAATCTGTTGATCTCGTGCTGGCAGAAGACACGCGTACAAGCAAGCATCTTTTTGATAAATATGACATTGTAACGCCTTTAAAATCCTTCCATATTCACAATGAACACAAGGTGCTACAAGGCATAATTGAGTCATTGAATGCCGGACAGTCCATGGCATTGATTTCGGATGCAGGTACTCCAGGGATTTCAGATCCTGGTTTTTTGTTGGCAAGAGCATGCAGGGAAGAAGGAATTGAACTACAAGTTCTACCAGGTCCAACGGCATTTGTACCAGCCTTGGTTGTCTCAGGTTTGCCAAGCGATAAGTTTCATTTTGAAGGATTTCTTCCACACAAAAAGGGTCGAAAGACACGATTAAAATACTTGGCCTCACTGGAACAAACTTTCATTCTTTATGTCTCACCACACAGGATCAACAAAACATTACAGCAATTGATAGAGCATTGTGGAGAAGAAAGAAAGGCAAGTTTGTCTCGGGAAATCTCAAAAATACACGAAGAGCATATCAAAGGTTCGCTCAAAGAAATTTTTGAAAAGATTGAAACGCGGACTAAGCTTAAAGGTGAGATGGTTATGGTGGTAAATGGGGTAGCTTAAATAGGCTTGAAGCAGGTCATAAGCGGAACAGCAATAATCAAGATTGTTTTTCTTTCTTCCCGTAGTATTTTTTCTCAACAGCCAATAAACCAAATGACTCGCATCCGTGCTTGGTAGCTTTTGCATGGTGAGCACCATGAGCCTTCAGTATGGCACGGCTATAAGGGTTGTCAAGTTGCTTAAACCACTTGAATCTTCTGTGTATATATACATCATGGATAAGGAAGTAGGTAAGACCGTACAGAGAAATACCGATTCCTACAAATAAAAGCCAGGTCATCCCTTCAGCAAAAGTGCCAATCATATATGAGGCAGCGCTAGGCACAGCAAAGACAATAAAAAAGAGGTCATTTTTTTCAAAAAATCCTTCCTTCTCCCAATGAGGTTTGTGGTGATCTTCGTGCCAAGACCACAAAAATCCATGCATCACATATTTGTGAGTAGCCCAAGCCACAAATTCCATGGCTGCGTAAGTGATTACAATGATGGATAGATAGAAAACAAAGGTCATTTCCTCTTTTGTTTTTGTAACAGCAAAGAAAGAAAATTGTTTGCGAATCAAGGCTATTTTGGCTGTTAATATCAACTTCTCTGTGAGCACAAGGTGAGTATGCCTACAATGACAGCACAATGATTAAGAACGCTACTCCAAGATGACGCGATTGTCTTCTTTATTCGCCACCAATTTCATCAATGGTATACGTAAATAAAAGCTTGTTCCGACACCTTCTTTTGAATCGAAGTAAAGACGAGCATTGAATGATTCTGCCATGTTTTGAGCAATGGCCAATCCAAGTCCGCTTCCTGAATTTTTGGTGGTAAATTTAGGTGTAAATATTTTTGATTGCATTGATCTCGGTATGCCAATTCCATTGTCAGTAACTCGTATGACAGCATCATTGACTTGCTTTGACAAGCTTATTTCGATCATACCAACCCTTTCATCTGGAATAGATTCAATGGCATTTTTGACCATATTGTTTAGAATGCGAACCAAGTGATTTTTGTCAGCAAATACAATCAAATCGTTGATCGGTTCGGTCAATTTGATATGCATGTCCTCTCTTTTTCTGAAGAGATCATGTACCGATTCTACGACTTCATTTAGTATAACCTTTTCGTTGGATGCGTTTGGTAATTTGGCTACATTAGAAAATGCTTCCGAAATGTTAGATAGGTTGTTTATTTGTTCAAGAAGTGTGGTAGAGATCCGTTCCAGATTTTCAGAATCAATGGTCTTGCCCAGATTGATTTGCTTTTGCAAATATTGCAACCGTAATTTCATCGGTGTCAATGGATTCTTAATTTCGTGGGCGACCTGTCTGGCCATTTCTCTCCATGCCATATCTCTCTCCGTAGTGGCGATAAGGTTTGCACTTTCCTCTAATTTCATGACCATCTCATTGTAATTTTCAATAAGACTTCCGACCTCACCTTGTCCCTTCCATTCCACCAGCTGATTCTCTTTTCCAAGTCTCAATTGTTGCATCTTTGAAGCCAATCTTGATAGAGGATCAACAATTGATTTCGAAACAAACAATCCAAAACTGATGGCTATGATGAATAGAAAAACGTAGACATTCAATATACCAGCAATGAAGTCATAAATACTCAATGACGATTGATTTCGACCGGAAATACCATTGATGGTTGCGAAGGCAAAGTCTTTATTGCCCAAATGCACATACGATTCAAAACCCTGATTATTTTCCACTTTATTCAATGAACCTTCAGGGTTCTTTTCCAAATATTCGATGACACCTTGACTTATAAAACCATTGCTTGTAATCGACATACCATTCTCATCGTATAGTTCGATGTTAAGCTTATTCAACTTCTCTATGGTGTGTATATTTTCAGTCAACAGATCGCTGTCTTGTTCATGTTCTTCGATAAGATGCACGAGTTGCGATTTGATGAGATTGAGGCTGTTTTTCAGATTTTCCCTTTCATTATTTTTGAAATAATTGTTTAACAAGAAAATCGTAATTGCAGCAATACTTATAAACGAAATTACCGTCAACAGTAAGTAACTCGTCTGTATACGTCGTGAAAAACTTGCTTTATATAAATCTCCAGGTTGTAACTGTCTTGGAAGTATGTTTACCTTCTGGTGCATTAAAGTCATCAGAAAATACAAACTGATGCCCATGAGGAAAACAAAGGAAAACATGGTGATACCTTTGATCAATCCTGGAACCCGATAACTCAACACATCTACATCACCGTTAGCGTGGTGATTGACAAAATGAATTTGTCTATTTTTAAAGAAATGCTGAACACCAATATTCTTAAATTTGGCAATCTCTTCTGCGTAAAAAACTGGAATTTCAGTCCCTGTATACTGCTTTAATTGAGCTTCATCGACAGTACTAAATTGTTCGTTCTCTATTTTTTGTACTACCTTTTCGATGGTAGAACTAAAACTTTGGAAGTATATTCCTGCTGAAATCATGACTGACATAAACACCGACCAAAGGATACTCCAAATGACCGGATTCTGCTTTCCTTCAGAGAATAAATCTATAAGCAAAAAGTAAATAGCTACACTAAGTACCGTCGGAATCAATGGAAAATTTGGCATGATCAGAAATACCAACAAACTATGTAGTGCCGCCATTCCGCCCAAGTACATCCATCTTTTTAATCTCGTTGGATGTTGTCGTCTCACCAGCATACTGCTTTGGTGCAGTGATGCTACATGTACAAACAACAATAGCAAAGAAGATGCAAATATGTATATCTCAGACCAACTGATTTTATTAAATGCCTCAAATGGATTATCTAAAAAAGTGTAAATATTTGAGGATTGAATATTGAGCAATGTCAGTGAGAAAATACCCAGTATACCCAAAGATGAAATGCCTAATTTCTGCACATTATTTGGCAGTAAAAGATGATGCTTTCTCCAAAAGAACATTCCAGCAAAAAACACGATCAATGCTGTCGGCATTTGCCAACCAATCTTTTCGATACCCGCCAAAGGAATTAAATGATATGCTGCCATCAGAGACAACAAGACCGGATATACCCTCAACTTAGATCGAGAGCTTCCTAGAAAGAAAGCTTGTAAAAGCAATATGATCAGGGTCGTAAAGAAAGGAAACAACAACCAATGATTATGACCTTCGTTTTCTTTTTGAATCTGAATCAGATTCAGCTCTTGATCGCCGAAATGAATGGTTTGGCCCAAGCCATTGTCACTTTGGGTGTATGCGCTAAATAAGTGACAAGCCCGAGTGATCTCTTCATGTAAATTAAAGTCATTATCTAGTAAGCCAACACACCTATTTATCTTGATGGCTTCAGCAAACAGTGTGTCGCAAATGGCGAATTCATTGATGGCATTCGATCGGTATATTGTATTTCCATTCTTGGTGATGTCTACAGATAAATGTCTGTTTTCCAATTTACGATCCAAGGCCAACTTTTGATCAAAATCATCAGGGTTAAGGCTAAGTACCTGAGGAAGTAATTGCTCATTGACCCATTTTCTTGAGCCTTCCAAATGGTCGAACAAACATTGAGTAGGATCAATGCTTTGATCGGTTTGAAGGAACCGATCTTGTAAAATACTATGGAAAACAATGGAGGTGAAGAATATCACCCACATGAGAATGCCGAATTTCTTGCTCATCTAACACGAAATTAATAAATTATATATTATAATAAATCATAATATGATAAAAAATGGCTATTGCTTGATTTTATCTACTTTTTCATGAACCTTTGGTCTCGTTTTCTCTATCGCTGTTGATATTTTATCAGCAGAGGAAAGTCCGGACAACGTAGAACACCACACCATCTAAAGGATGGGTTTCGCCTCGGCGAAAACAGAAAGTGTCACAGAAAACAGACTTCCGGCTTCGGTCGGTAAAGGTGAAAACGTGAGGTAAGAGCTCACGCATTATACTGGTAACAGTATTCTGGATAAACCTTGTGGGTTGAAATACCATGTATATCTTGGTTCCATGGAACAGACTTGTTCGGTCTGGTTGTCTTAGACATGCCAAGAAGGGTAGGTAGCTTTCCAGACGTCACCGTCTGGAACATCCAGTCGGTAACGTCTGGAGCAGATAAATGATAGAGACACTGACTTTCGTCAGTGTAACAGAATCCGGCTTATAAAACGAAAAATGGCGCAGATGAAAATCTGCGCCAGCTTTTTATCTTGTATGTACTTTATATTTTACTCCTCTGCTGCGAATACTTCAAAATCAAACAACAAAGTAAATCGCAAGGTATTGTCTAGTGGGTTCTTGGTATTGCTCGTAGGAACCAGATATGAAATATCAAATCCGAATACATTGTATTTCAGACCTGCACCAACAGTCAAAAACTGTCTGTCTCCCTTTAGTGGATGCTCATAGTAATAACCGGCTCTGACTGCAAATTGCCTATCATACCAATATTCTACACCGACACTCCATGAAAACTCTTGAAGCTCCTCTGATCCTCCTCCTGGAGCATCACTCCAACTTCCCAGAATTCCTGAGAAAAGTGATTTTTCACGATAATCAGCGATTCCATTTTCTGGAGATGAATCATAATCAGGATTTGGAGTAGGATTACCATCCTCATCAAAAAGCTCGAGTGGCTGTGGAGTTGGTATCATCAACTTGTTCATATCCAGAGCAAAAGTCATGGTATTATATTCATCAAAGTCAATTTCCAATGCCGCTCCTAAACCAAAGTTCGTTGGAATAAAATCTCTCAATGCATTTCTTGTGTATGTTACCTTTGAACCGATATTGGTCAATGCCATTCCAACTCTTAATCTACTTTCATAAAGACCCAATTCTAGATCCGTATTATACGTAAGACCAATATCTGCAGCAAATGAGGTGGCAGTTGCAATTTCGAAACCATCGACAACCTGACCAGAAGCGAGGTCTGACAACATGTATTTTGCAGAAAGTGAGGCCGCAAAGTTGTTGGTGAGCTTTCTAGCATACCCAAAATTGATCTCCCACTCTCTAGGCTTTCCTGAACCAGTGATATCTCCTTGTACATCGGTAAAATTGATATCTCCCAAAGAGAAAAATCTGATTCCTCCGGCAATAGATTGAAGATCATCAAGTTTCATATATCCTGAGAGATACATCAAGAATACATCGGTCAAACCAATATTTGATAACCAAGGAGTATAGGTCAATGCCATTCCTCTGTTACTACTCATGAATGGAAGCTTTGAAGCATTGAAATGCAATGCGTTGTTTCCGTTATCTGTGGCAATCCCAGTATCTCCCATACTACCACCTTGGGCATCTGGTACGATTCTGAGAAATGGAAGTGCGCCTAAAATTGTGTTAGGCAGGCAATCTCCATTGGCATCCACAATACATCCATCAGGTGGACTAAACTGGGCTGTACCATTTTGACTCAGACCCATAAAAAGTCCAAGAAAAACCAACATGCCAAGTATCTTATTCATCACTAATTTTTAAAATTTCACAAATATAGCTATTAAAGCTTATTTTAATATAAGTAACTTCTCAAAGTCACTTTCCATCGAAATATCTGAAGCGTTATCTGTTGCCGTAATCTTATATAAATACACTCCTTTCGCTAGCTTACTGCCAAAATCATCGTTTCCATCCCAGGGGATGTCACTTATTCTAAAGCCTTCTGAAAATTTTGAGGTAGAAATCGAACGAACAATTTTGCCTGATACTGTATATACATTGATGATGATATCCAACATTGAACCTGCAAATTGATGCTCAAAACTAAAGTTGGTAGAAGTAGTAAAAGGATTTGGGTAATTCAACACATGCTCCAGGCTTGTTTGATCTTTATCAACAATCCTAAACTCTAACTCTTTTTCGGACGAATTATTATATATATCCCAAGCTTTTACTTTCAATCTATGTAAACCGGTTTCCAAATTGCTCATCGGGTATCTTACCTCACCAGAGCGGAAATCATCCGTCGTAGACTCATAAAACTCATTTAACTTGATAGTCCTCGATTCATCATTGTCGACCACAAGAGTAATATCATGTCCGATGCTGGTGCTGCTGGTATTGATTCCATTTTCATCTGAAAGCTTCACCAAAAGGGTAGGATTCATGTTTGTAATGCCTCCCGAAACAAATTCTTCGTCGTTCATGAACAATTCTATTTCTGGTCCGATTTCGTCAGTAATACCTGAAGATTCTGATCCTCCAATGTAGAATTCATTCGAAAATCCTCCGGCTTCAAGGCTGATACCATCAGTAGCGTACATACTGAATTTCCCGAAACCATATTCAAAATTGATCTCACTCGGCACATTGAATTCTATTTGAAATGCTCCATTTGTGACAGTAGCACTTCCTTTAAAAAGAATATTGTTCTGCACTTCAAACTCCTTGACATTACTGTCTTCGTCATTGCCCAATGTTTTTGCATTGACCGGTTTATCAAATAGACTTATGAATACTTTTCCATTGAATGAGTTGAGTTGGAGGCTATCGTCATCGGTGATTCTTCCTTCTACAATGACCCTTTCGAGTGCATTGATGGTATCAACAGATTCACCAATTTCGACCCCATTGATTTTGTCAATGAGTACGTTAAAATCCGGTCCTCCTAATCGCATGGAAGGATCTCCAATCAAGGCAAATTTTCTTGCGTTTGTACCTGTGGTATCGTCGTCGTTTGTATTTTTTGCCTTACGGATAATGTGTCCGAGTCTTTGGTATTTGCCATCTTCCTTGTCAAAAATGTTGTCAAAAACAGCTTCTGTTAATTTGGCATTCTGCTGAGCGTATACCGCTCTTGTTGTTGAGAACAAAGCGACAGCTCCACCATTTGGATTAAGAATGGCATGTTCCCCAGCAGAAGTAATCTCTGGATCATCAAAACCCGTAAATGAGCAAGTTGCGGTAATAATCAATGGTAAACGATCGATGTTTGTCCAGTCTCGGAGGTCATCAAATTGCAGTACCCTTTCTTGCGCCCAACCTTTAGGGCCACCATGACCAAGATAGTTCAGGACCAGCTGTCCTCGATGTGCATTTTCATGCAATTTGGCTCCTGCGTCAGGATATCGTTGTCCTCCAGGCGTCGAAACCTGAACGAAGGCATCGAAATATACTTTTTGCTGATTGAACATTCCATGCGCATCTTTGGTCTTCCTTGCAATTCCGTCAGCTTGTCTCAAATGCGTATCAGAATCTTCATCATCTGCTGTAAAGCCTACATTTAATTTCCAGTCGCCTAGTAGTTTTTCAGATGTTTCATAGTGAATGATTTTATCGATCATGGCCAATGCTTCATCATTGGTCCTTGCTGGGAGTCTTCCCACACCAATCTCAAGCGCTCCGTCCAAATTCGAACCATCAATATTCGACAACAAGGCAAAATAATCATCGGAAGGAAATCCTTCAACCGGGTTTAGAGATTCTCTTGTTTGATACGTCGGAACAAAATTGGTATTGGGTAAACCATTGACCAAATTTTTGTAGTCGTAACTCCCATCTCCAATGAGTAGCAGAAATTGAAAGTCATCATTTGTATCATAGATATGCTTGGAGAAATCTCTGATGGCTGTTGGGTCAACCCTGCCACTAGAAAATTCGTTGTATATCATTCCCACCTGAATGGCTTCAACATTGATCGGATCAACGGTACGCCTGTGTTCGACGTATTTGTTGACTGCTTCTTCAAAATCTGGGTGGTATATTAATAGCATTTCTACATTTCTTAAATCATGCAGATTTTGATTTTCTATCATGCCAATAAACTCTGGTGATTCATAGGCGTTGCTCGTGTTGAAAGCCTTGAACACATTGATTTTTCCACCAGGAGCATAGCCGAATGTATTGTTTTCTATGATGCACTTTTTTACATCATTAAATTCGGTAATGTTCCAAAATTCTGAACCTGAAGGCAGTTCGGCAAGGTCATAGACTCTTTGCTTGGCAGTGATATCATCCATATGAAAAATGATATCGTTGGGCCCAAATGAGATTTTTTCTTTTGTCAAGAATTGAATGTAGTCAAGCCAAGCCTGATCCGTAGATTCATTGGGCTGATATTTGACTGCTATATTTGGCGCTCCGTTCAAATCAATTGTTTGTTCAGTGATTCGGTATTTGGCGTATGGTTTTTCAACATTACCCAAATTTGATCCAGGAATTGAAGTATCGAATTCCTGACCATTGATTGTGTAGAAAACACGAGAACTAAACTCCGACCGTCCTGCAAACGCGGCTTGGAAAATTGTTTCTGTTCCGTTAAGGGGATTTACATCTTGAAATTGAGAGCTAAAGTTTTGTTCCCAATCATTTGCGAAAGCTTCACCAAACCACAATTGTCCTGATCCGTGAGTAGCTCCATTTTGGCCAAGCAAATTTGTTCTGTCCACCTCATGTCTGTGAATTTTGTGCATTGAGTTGTCTTTCAATGCGGGATCGCCTCCTGAGCTTTGCGATTGTATTCTTCTTCCGTTTTCCTGATTGAATTTTACGAATAGATAGTTCTTGTGGTCGTAGATATTGATTTTTATGTTTGGAATAGCTGATTCCCAATCATAGCTTTCAGGGCCAGGAGCATAAAAGTAAATGGCATCATTTCCAGTAAATGCACCATCATCCGCTCCGGTCACCATAATAGCCAGCTCTACCGGATCGTTATACCTCATGATGCTATTAGCCTGAGCCAACATTCCCGGGGAACCG